>JAAYWN010000119.1 GCA_012516665.1 Erysipelotrichaceae bacterium | reverse complement strand
TATCCGTATAATTCATTTGGAATCCCTCGTACTTTCTTTGTTTGACGCAATAGATTATACGATGGATTCTTTTATGTTCTCTACACTTCTGCTACAGATTCCTTACACAGTTTTTGGTACTGAGCCAAATAATAGGAACTGAAGATGACAGTCATGGTCAAGAATACAAAATTTGTACTGGGGCGGCTGAATCAGTGCAGTTTATTATTTAAAAATCTGCAGTATGGAAGCAAATGAGCTGGTACTGCATCTTTCTGAAAAATAAATCAGAGAAGGATCTGAATACTGCAATAATATTCAGATCTTTTCGTTACCAAATCTAATAACTTCGCAATGGGAAAATATGACAGTCGCCTAAAGGTGTGAATCTAAAATACACTTCAATTCCTTTGTATATGTATTCTTATAAGGCGCAATGACATAGTATGAATACCTTGATTGATAGAATCAGGTTGAAAGATATGCCATTTCTCATCTATTTGCAGCATTGATATCTCATATCTGTAAATTATCACAGACCAGTCAATTACCGCATAATGACAATCTTAGATTGTTTTTTTATTGCAGTCTCTGCTATGTGATCCGTTGTAAAGGAGTGATACCTATGAAAACTGCAGTCATATCAACTTCTCGGAAAGACCAAGAAAAAAGAGTACCGATTCATCCAGCTCAGATAAAGAATATTCCGTCAGAAATACGTCATGAGCTCTATTTTGAAACTGGTTACGGTATTCCTTTTGACATGACAGATAGTGAGATCACATCATTGACAGGCAATCATCCTGTAAGCCGGAATCATTTATTATCTGACTTCCAATCAGTCATCATTGCAAAACCAGTAGAAAAAGATTTCGAGGAATTATCCAACGTAACTACAGTCTGGGGATGGATCCACAGTGTTCAGCAGAACGATGTAACACAAATTGCTATAGATAAGCAGCTGACTTTCATTGCGTGGGAAAACATGTATTACCGCAATGAACGTGGGCAGGTCCATATCTTTCAAAAAAATAACGAAATGGCGGGATATTGTGGTGTTCAGCATGCACTGCAGCTGCAGGGAATTGACGGTAATTTTGGTCCGCAGAGATCAGCTGTGATTCTTGGTTTTGGTTCTGTAAGCCGCGGTGCTTTGAATGCTCTGAAGGGCCATGGCATCAACAATATCAGTGTCATCTCCTCACGCCCTTCTCAATTGATTGCAGACCAGATACCCGGTATAAAGTATGTTCAGATGGAAAAACAAATTGATGGCAGCTGCATCATACAAAAAGCAGACGGCGGCCGGATGCCTTTGATTGATGAATTGGTCAACGCAGATATCATTGTAAACGGTGTAATGCAGGATCCAGATGATCCATCAATATTTATAGGTCAGAATGAAGTTTGCCTTTTTACGAAAGAATGCTTAATTATTGATATCAGTTGTGATGAGAAAATGGGTTTCAGTTTTGCCCATCCTACTGATTTCTCTCATCCAATCAAAACAATCGGTAACATTCATTATTATTCTGTTGATAACATCCCAGCACTTCTTTGGAACAGTGCTTCATGGGAGATATCCAATGCGCTTCTTCCTTTTCTATCGGATTATGTTCAAGAGAAAGAGAATTCCATTCTTGCAGATGCAACCGATATCAAAAGTGGTATTGTTCTGAATCAGAAGATTCTTTCTTATCAGAAGCGGTCTTCTAGTTATCCGTATTGCGTATCAAAAATATAGAACCACGACTGCATGCGTTATGCTGCTGATTCCTTGGATGTATTCAGTTCAGCAGACTGCAGGACATCTTAAGTTTCATCAAAATTATCTCTTTGTTGATTCCATTTGATTCAATCGGCATGGCAGCGTACAGTTCGGAGCAATTTCATGTTTTCCTTCTATGGCATCAATTAAAATATGTGCAGCTGTTTTGCCTTCTTCGAACGCTGGCTGAACAATTGTTGTAATACTTGGCACTGACATTTCTGTCCATTCTAAAGAATCAAACCCAATCAATCCAATCTGTTCAGGAATTAATTGTTTATACTTTTTCAGCGCAAGATAAGTCTTGTCCAGCAGCCAGTTGTTCGCAACAAATATCAGTGTGCTCTGCTTCTGATCTGTCAGATAGATCTTCAGTTTCTCTTCCAGTTCTTCCTGTGTTGTCTTTGAATCTGCAATGATTACTTCATACGGAAGTTTTCTGATATCGAGACAGTCAGTAAATCCCTTCATCCGTTCCATACGTGTTTTCAATACATATGGATCAGCAGTAATCATGACATAGTGATGATATTTTCCTTTGGACAGTTCTTCTGTTGCATCATATACCGCTTCATAATTGTTCGTTTTCACCCACATGCCGGAATCTGAATGATTTGGAGAATCTATATAAACAATTGGTTTTTCAATATTGCTCTCAGCCCACATTGCCCCAAAATGAGTTGTTGGCTGAACAATAAAGCCATCCACACCCATGCTTGCCATTCCGCTGACACAGATCTTCTCATTCTCCAGACCGTAGTTGCTTGAAGCAACAATCATCTGATAGCCCCGTTCCCTAGCGGTATCGTCAATTCCATTGACAATCTGATTGGCAAACGAATTTGTAATGTTTCCGATAATAACCCCAATCAGATGTGTCTGTTTATCATTTAATGAGCGCGCAATTGCATTTGGATGATAATGTGTCTTATCAATTGCATTTTTAATGCGCTGCCTGGTTGTCTCGGACATTTTTTTATAATTCCCGTTCAAATAGAAGGAAACTGTTGTTTTCGATACGCCTGCCAATTTGGCTATATCATTGATTGTTATTTTTTTTGCCATCATTCCGCCTCTTATGTTAACCGGTTTATATTACAAGCGTACCGCGAATTAAATTTGTTGTCAATCGAAGCAAATACGCTTAGAAACAATCGCTATATTATATGATTTTCATGGAATTCCTTGACATTATCTTCAGATATGATTAACTATAAGCGTACCGGTTTACTTTAAAGGAGAATATTTATGAAATGTGATTCCAAAGATATAATGAAACGGCTTCACGGCATTGGTATTATCCCTGCTGTTGTCTTGGAAAGAGCAGAAGATGCAGTTTTGTTAGCAGATGCTTTGTGTAAAGGCGGACTGCCGGCAGCTGAAATAGCATTCAATGATCCTGCTGCCCATGACGCAATGATTGCCATGAAGAAGCAGAGACCTGAATTGATCATTGGTGCTGGTGATGTCCTGACCAAGGAACAGGTCGATTCTGCCATGGATGCTGGTGCAGACTTTATCGCTTCTTCAGGTATGAATCGCGAAATTGTTGAATACTGCCAAGAGAAAGGTGCTGCGGTATGCCCAGGCATTTCCACTGCATCTGAACTGGAACAGGCATTGGCCTTGGGCCTTCATACGGTCAAGTTCTTCCCTGCGGAAGCGATGGGCGGCATCGAAACGATCAAGGCATTATGCAATCAATACAAAAATGTTGCATTTCTGCCTGTCGGCGGGATCAATGCCAGCAATATGCTCGACTATCTTGCGTTGCCGCAGATAGCAGCTGTCGGCGGATCATGGATGGTAGATCCTGATCTGATCAGAAATAGTCAATTTGACCAGATTGAAAAGGTCTCCAAAGATGCAGTATTGAAGATGCTGGGCATGCATGTCAAACATATCGGCGTCAACTGTACAGAATCCGACGGCAGAGAAACAGCAGATAAATTTGCCAATCTTCTGCAGGGTTCGGTCAGAGAGACTGCCGTAGGATACTTCGGCTCTGAAATGATTGAAATCATGGTCAAGGAGCACTTCGGCACCAAGGGACATATTGCCATCGGCGTCAACAGCGTTGAAAGAGCCCTCACCTACTACAGAGCTGTCGGCATTGCCTTTGATGAAGAGTCCATCACTTATGATGATGCAGGCGACGCAAAGTTCGCTTACTTCAAGGAAGAGATTGGCGGTTTCAAGATCCATCTTGTAAATAACTGAGAAAGAGGAAATATAAATGACGAAAGCTGTAACTTTTGGTGAGATCATGCTCAGACTGACACCGTCTGAGCCAAACAGCAGATTCATTCAGGCTGATAAATACGATGTCATTTTCGGCGGCGGTGAAGCAAATGTTGCCGTCTCGGTTGCCAACTATGGCGATGAAAGTGTTTTTGTCTCAAAGGTACCTGCCCATGAGATTGGCCAGTCCGCTGTCAATGCATTGCGGAGATACGGTGTCAACACACAGTACATTGCCCGCGTCGGCAATCGTTTAGGTATCTATTATGCGGAGAACGGCGCATCCATGCGTCCTTCCAAGGTCATCTACGACCGTGCTGGTTCTTCCATTGCCGAAGCTGATCCACAGGACTTCGATTGGGATGCCATCATGGATGGCGCTGACTGGTTCCATTGGTCAGGCATCACACCGGCCATCTCTGATAAGGCTGCTGAACTGACAAAGCTTGCATGCCAGGCTGCCAAGCGTCATAACGTGACTGTTTCCTGCGATCTGAACTTTCGCAAGAAGCTGTGGACTGAAACAAAGGCACAGTCCGTCATGACACCATTGATGGAGTATGTTGATGTCTGTATCGGCAATGAAGAAGATGCAGAAAAGTGCTTGGGATTCAAGCCGGAAGCAGATGTCGAAAGCGGCAGTACAGATGCAGCAGGATACCATGCGATCTTCAAGCATATGGCTGAAACGTTCGGCTTCAAGATTGTCGTCTCAATGTTGAGAGAATCACGCAGTGCTTCCGATAACGGCTGGAAGGCATTGATCTACGACGGTGCTGAATTCTATGAATCCAAGCACTATGAGATCAGCCCAATCGTTGACAGAGTCGGTGGCGGCGATTCTTTCTCGGGTGGTCTCATTCACGGTCTGACAAAATGGAACGATCCAAAGAAGGCTCTCGAATTTGCCGTGGCAGCATCAGCTCTCAAGCATACAATACCTGGTGATTTCAACCTCGTTTCGGAAGATGAAGCACTGGCACTCGCTAACGGCAGCGCTAACGGCCGCGTGCAGCGATGAGCCTATCGGAAGCATTTCATTGTGCCTAATGAATTACCCCGGGGCAGAGCCCTCAAACGTCTACCAGACGTTTGCCTTCACGCTTGTGCGTGAAGCGGTGTATCTCCTCTCTGTCGGCTATATTTTTATATATAGCTGTTGATACGAATCTTG
>JAAYWN010000118.1 GCA_012516665.1 Erysipelotrichaceae bacterium | reverse complement strand
GGAATTGTCCTTTGCCTATTTCAATCAGAACAATGTAGGCTATGTGCAGGCACGTGTCATGAGCGATACCGGCAAGATCGGTGAAATGGTATCCTGGCGGATGATGGATATTGTATGGAATGGTTCCTATCTGATCTTTGTCTTTGTCAATATGTTCCTGATCAATGCGGAGCTGGCACTTTATATTCTGCTTCTCGTACCGATTGCCGTGCTGATCATAGCTATATTTCAAAAGAAGCTGGTCGTCCTCAATCGGAAGATCCGTGAGATCAACAGCCGGATCACCGGCAACTTCAATGAGGGAATTACCGGTGCGAAATCGATCAAGACATTGGTCGTTGAAGATGCGATCAATACAGATTTCCGCAAAGATACTTCCCGTATGGAAAAAACATCCGTGCATGCGACAGGATACAGTGCTGCTTTCTCAGCCGCCGTAACGATCATGAGCTCAGCAGCTCTGGCCATCGTTCTGTGGCGCGGCGGGATCATTACCATGGAAGGCGTTATTATGATCGGCACGCTGTCTGTCTTCATGAACTATGCTTTGAATATGCTGGATCCTATTCAGGGGATCATCGGAAGCATTTCTGCATTGATCGCAATCCAGGTCAATATTGAACGTTTTACCAAGCTCCTGAACACAAAATCAGACGTTGCGGATACACCGGAAGTGATTGAAAAATATGGCGATACATTCTATCCGAAGAAGGAAAATTGGGAACCGCTCCATGGCGATGTAGAGTTTAAAGATGTTTCCTTCCAATACCCGGATGGAAATGAAATGGTACTGCAGAACTTTAATTTAAAGGTCCCGCAGGGAACAAACGTTGCGATTGTCGGAGAGACTGGAGCTGGCAAATCGACCTTGGTCAATCTGGTATGCCGCTTCTTTGAACCGACAGAAGGACAGGTGCTGATCGATGGCAGAGATGCCAGAGAAAGAAGCCAGCTTTGGCTGCATTCCAATATCGGCTATGTCCTGCAGACACCGCATCTGTTCTCAGGATCGGTCAGAGACAATCTGAAATACGGAAAACCGGATGCTTCAGATGAAGAGATCTGGAAAGCACTGAAACTGGTCGATGCTGAAGCAGTCGTGAATAAAATGGAACATGGATTGGATTCGGAAGTCGGAGAAGGCGGCGATATGCTGTCGACCGGTGAAAAGCAATTGCTTTCATTTGCCAGAGCGATCTTGGCGGATCCTAGGATCTTAGTTCTTGATGAAGCAACAGCTTCTATTGATACACTGACCGAGAAAGCCATTCAGGATGCGATCTTCACGGTGATCAAGGGCAGGACAAGCTTTGTCATTGCCCATCGGCTGTCAACGATCGTTGATGCGGATGTCATTCTGGTCGTACAGGATGGCAGGATCATCGAAAGAGGCAGACATGATGAATTGATGAAGGCCCATGGCTATTATTACGATCTTTATACAAGACAGTATGAAGAAATGGTCACGGATATGGTGAACTAGACGGTGCTTTATGCATCGTCTTTTTTTCTTGGCATGTGTATAATGCAGACAGAGACATTGCAGGAGAGAGAAGATGAAGACATTCTTTAAAGAGGGAAATCAGACATTGGTGATCCTGATCACAGGAAATGAAGAAAATACTGAATTGTATCAGGCATTTCCCTATTCTTTCCTTGCGGTATGCAGTGAGGATTGGAATCGTGAACTGTCCCCATGGCCTGCTGCGCAGGTACTGAAAGGCGGCGGTGATTTTCAAGGCGAAGCAGATCAGACTTTGACCAAGCTTCTGCAGGATCCTATTCTGCGCCAGCCATGGCAGCGCCGTATCATCTGCGGCTATTCCTTGGCCGGTCTGTTTGCCATGTATGCATGTACAAAGACAGATCTCTTTGATGCATGTGCATCGGTATCAGGATCTTTATGGTATCCTGGCTTTTCAGCATATCTCAAGGAACATCCCATGCATTGCAGAAGGGCATATCTGTCCTTAGGCGATCTGGAAAAGAACAGCAGACAGCCTCTGCTCCATACCGTCGAAGAAAAAACGGGAGAAATATACCGAGAACTGTCATTGCATTTTCCGACGATTTTTGAAATGAATGAAGGAAATCACTTCAAAGATCCAAATGGCAGAATGATCAAAGCTCTGCGGCATCTTTCAGAATAAAAAAGATGGGAATCCCCATCTCAGTGCTCTTGGTATAATGCAAAACGATAGATCTGCTTGATATCCGGATACTTTGCATGATCCACTTCGCTCATGAACATCTCATAAGGCCTGGCATAGATCCGGCAGTCTCCATACAGTGCCTGATAGATCATGAGCTTTTCTTTTGTCTCTGTGTGCTCTGCTTCACCGATAATGCGATAGAGATACTGTGTTCCTTCATGTTTCAATTCTCTTTTGAAGTGGCAGACAATATCGCCATTCTGAAAATGTCTTTCCATTATTTCTCCTCGATCTCAATTGATGCATTGTTATGAAAACTGTAGGCATAGGCAGTGACCGTATGTTCAGGATACAGGATCTTCAATGCTTTGCGATATTCATTCAGCTGATCTGTATAGCGATTCTGTATCTCCGCCATAGAAGCGCTGTCCGTCTTGAAATCTACTAAGATGACTTTCTGCGGCAGGATAGAGATCATATCCATCGCACCAGTACAGTGCAGTTCTTTCTTTTCAATATAGAAAGGATATTCTTTGTGAATCTCGCCCATCAGACATTGGCGGTATAGATCAGATGATGCAAATTTCAGCAGTGCTTCAGGATCCGGCGATCCTTTCACATCATCAGACGTCCATACAGTATTCGGAAGCTTGGCTGCCCATTCATGCATGAGCGTGCCATAGGCTGTTCCGCTGGTGCGCTTTGTCAGATCCAACGGCAGCAGCGTACTTGTCTCTTTTGAACTAGGAGTCGCTGTTTCAGTGAATGTCTCTGGCTGTTTTTTCAGGTGAGGCAGAGATGCAATACTTAGATCACGCAGTGCAGATGCAGTGACAGCAGTATCTGGCGACACGATGATATGCTTGAAATATGGGCTGTCATTCAAGGCAGACAGGATCAGTCCGCTCATGCCCTTGCGAGCAGACAGAAGTGAAAGGGACATTGGCTGTACAGAGAAGGTATCCTGTTTCACAGTATCGACAATGAACAGGCGCTTCTCTGCTCTGGTCAGAGCGACATAGAACAGACGGGTAAATTCTTCCTGATCTTCCAGATCCATCTGATAGCTGACAGCGATCCTTTGGACAGTAGGACGCTCAATGCGCCAAGGCATATCATAATGCTTTAAGCCAAGGCCAAGCTCTTCATTCACCAGCAGAGGAGACTTCGCACTTTGGAAAGCATTCTTTGAAGTGCTCCAAAGAAAGACGATTGCATGCTGCAGGCCTTTGGAATGATGAATGGTCGTTACAGTGACCGCATCATCATCTTTTCCTTTGGACATTGCCTCTGAAGAATGTTCCTCTTGACTGACGGTCATTGTCTCAATGAAAGCAGACAGGTTCGCTGGTCTTGCGGTGACCGTCTGGGCAAACAGGAAATCAAAGTTTGCCTTCTGACTGTCATCAAGAGAATTGAAGAAGCCATGACGATCTGCAATCTCATTCAGCATGGCTAGTATGCCATCTTTTTTGGCTATCTCATTCAGTTCCTGCATTTCCGCTAAGATCTCCGGATGTTCCGCCCGGACACCGGCAGAAAGGGAACCGTGTGCAATCTTCATTTTTGCCAATTCTTCATCTGAGATCTGACAGAAGGAAGAAGTCAGTACCGAAAGCAGTGAGATCGTGTCAGAAGGATCAGACATCACGGAGCACATCGCAAGTATGGTCTGACATAGTTCCGAACGATAGAATCCTTCTCGTGTATCAATATCATAGGGAATATTGACATGATCAAAAGCAGCTTTCAGATAGAGCTTATCCGCATGGGATCTCGTCAATACCGCAAAATCACGGTAGGAGATGGACGTATCTTCTTTCATTAAAGACAGGATCTTTTCTGCGATCCAGGAAGCTTTGAGCTCTTTGGAAGAAGGAGATTCTTCATCCGTATCAGAAGCATCCTCCTGACTGCCATCTTCCGTTTCTTCTTCAGGTTCATCGATATCTGCAAAAATGACTGGCACAGGGGCAGGCTCACTCTGGAAAGCAGGATTGCCGATCGTTACATGATCCAGTTCGCTGTAAGTATCTTTCGCTCCAGGGACATTCATCAGCTTTTCAAAGAGAAGATTGGTGAAGCGTACGATCGAGTCTTTCGAACGATAGTTGTGGCGCAGAGTAATCAGATGGTTGCTTGGATCCTTCATCAGTGAGCGCATCAGAGATGGTTTCGCTTGGCGGAAGGCATAGATGGACTGCTTGACATCGCCGACACGGAAGACATTGTCCTTCTGGGCAATGCATGAAATGATGGCATTCTGCAGTTCGCTTGTATCCTGAAATTCATCAATCATGATCTCCTGAAAGCTCTGACGGATGATCTTTGCTACAGCACCATTATTCTTCATTAAAATATCCAAGGCATAGCGTTCCATATCGGAGAAGTCGATGCATGCATGTTCAATCTTTAAAGCATGGAAAGCAGCACTGGTGTTTTCAGCAAGATCGGTCAGACTGTTAACAATGATAGACATCTCCTGGCCATCCGCAATATACTGCTTTTCAGAAAAACGCTTGGCCAAAAGATCTTTGACCTTTTTATCCAAGGATGCACGGATCTTGGAATAAGGCTTGTTCTGTGTACTTGCGGAAGTGGCTGTACCTGCCAGCAGATCCAGCGAAGTACAGTACATGCTGTAGTTCTGTTCCTGCACGGCATTCAGACAGTTCTGCAGAGCAATCTGTTTCTGCTTCAATACTTCCAGTTTGATCTTTGCATCTGCTTCCGCAAACGCCATCATGCGTTCAAGATCATTTTCAATGTGATGCAGTTGCAGTTCAAAAGAATGATAAAAGGGATCCATGATCTCTTTGGGGAAATCTGAGAAGTGAGATACAGATGGGTAGAGAGACCTGATCTTCTCATACCATGCATGCGGATCCATCACACTGTCAGCACAGCTGCTGATCTGTACAGCGGCCTGATACAGAGCATCATAATCCTCACTGCGCGGGGAGAACCATGCGGCCAGCTTTTCTGCCATGTCCGGATCCTTCTGATGCAGTTCATTCCAGCATGTTAAGAAAGCATCTTTCTGCATGGTCTCTTTCACCCCTTCACTCAGGACATTCTGGGCAGCAGCGGGATCCAGACCGATCACGTTATAGTATTTTTGGATAATGGAAAGACAGTAGGAATCGATTGTTGTAATACTGGCAGCGGATAAAGCAATCAGCTGTTCTTTTAAATATGCCAGCTGCTCAGGATCTTCTGTATTGGCCATCTGACCATGAAGCTCCTTAGCTAAGCGCTTCTTCATTTCATTGGCTGCCGCCTCTGTAAACGTGACTGCCAGAATAGATTGAATGGGAATGCGGTCGATGGTACAGCGCTTTAATAAGCGAGCGACTAGGACCCCGGTCTTGCCGGCACCGGCAGAAGCAGAAACAAGAACAGAAGTGCCGGTCGTATTGATCGCTTCTTGCTGCTCATCATCAAATTTCATCGGCATTCTATTTTCCTTCCTTTCTGCATTTAAATGATTCTTCTTTCATGAGAAGCGGAACGATCTTGCGGTATTCTCCATGAAAACGACAGACAGATCGGTAGTCGCAGAAAGTGCAGGCACCTTCTGCTGGCGAAAGAGCAATATTGCCATTCGTCAATGAATCACGGAAATAGCCGTACAGTTCTTTGATGCATTCCTGCACCAGATCATGATCCATGATCGTTTTTAATCCAACAATATGAAGACTGTTCTCATCCAGTTCTGTCAGTCTGTCCGCAAAGGTCCAGCCGCGCATTCTTCTTTGTTTCACTAAAGTATCTTTGAAATTCTCTTCATTGATCTCGGTATCGGTGACAGTCAAACGGGAGACGGATGCAGCCGCAAGATGAGATGGTGTTTCTTTTAAAGAAAAGTAGTAGCATCCTGCCGGTTTCAGCTGTGTCTTCTTTTCCGCAATCATCAGGTAGCTCAGCAGCTGCAGATACTGCCCTGCTTTGACGCCCTTTTCAGATAGAGAATGAGCGCTGGATTTGTAATCAATGATACGTACCAGATCATTGCATTGATCCATACGATCAATGACTCCTTTCAGAGTGACGCCTGGTACGATCTCTTCTTCAAAATGAGATTCTGCCTGAGCGGGCACAAAGGAAGTATCTTTCTCCATATCTTTCAGAAAGAAGAAAGAGATCATCATTCCCTGCACCAAGCGTTCTTTGGTGGCATTGATCTGCTCTGCATCATTTGGATGCGTGACCTGCAGTGCCTCAAAATATGGCGCAATAAAAGTACGGACTTCTTCTTCACTGATCTCAGGATATTCTTTTTGCTTAGTTTTAACGGCATATTCCATAACGGCATGCTGGATCGTACCGATCGAAGCAGCGTCATTGGTACTGAGATGATTTTTTCGGATGCCTAGACCGCTCTGTATAAAGTAGGCATAAGGGCAGGCGAACCACCGTTCGATCGTAGAGATCGAGCCATGGATCTGACCGTCTTTGACGAACAGTTCCTGCGCCGTCTCTTTGGACAGTGTGTGCGGAGCAGATGTTTTTCTGACCAGCGTATCCAAAGGCCATTTCTTAGCACTGTTCTTCGGAAATAAAGATTCCGCATCCAGAGCCAGCTGAAGTTCATGACCAGCATAGTCATTGGTCGCATAGGAATAGAAGATTGTATTTTCCGCACTCTCGGTGATCCATTGGAGCTGTTCCATATAAGATGTATGCCGCACAGCAAGCGAAGGATAGCCATGTGTGCGTTTGATATAAGCCTCGTCAAAGAGTCCTTTCTTAGCTGGAAAACCAGGGAAGGAACTTTCACTGCAGCCAAGAAGATAGGTATCCTGGCGCAGGGAGAGAGGATGCTGCAGATCACTGACGGCACAGAAATCGGTTGTATAGGAAGAAGAAGTATCTGTCATTGAAGAAAACAGTTCAATGAAGAAAGAAATCTCATCTTCCTGCAGTGAAGACAGAACATTCTGCAGCGCAGAACGGATCTGCATCCCTGCTTTGAATTCTTTATCCTGTTTCAGATATGGCGATCTCAACATGACCGTATAGGCATTGGCGAAGATCTCCTGTGGGCCATGAGAAGAATATAAAAGATCATATTCCTCTTTGATCTGCTGAAGATAGGCTGCACTTTCGGCATCATATCTCTGATAGATCTTTGCCTCGACGGAGAAGGGACTGTTCTGAACTGCTTCATAAACAGAAGACGGCAGTGCATCACTGTTCATCATCTGGGCAATATAGTCGGCTAAGTAGCGCGGGCATTCTTTGCTGAAGGCATTCTGTTTCAATGCCTGCAGGAAGGAATTGCGATCCTTTTTATAGGCTAGGGCGCACAGCGAAGCATAGATCATCGGTATATGTATCGTGTTTTCCTCTTTCAGACAGGCAAAAGGAATGCCATATCTCTGAAAGACCTGCTTGAGGACAGGATACTGATTGCTGTAATCGCAGAGGATGATATTGCATGTCTGATTTCTTCGACAGATGCTCTGGGCAGCAGACTCGATCTCTTTACGCATATTCAGGCTGTAATGCAGTTCTTTCTTCGGTGAAGCAGATCTAGTTTCATACATTGGAAAGGACTGTTTCAGCTGCTGGAATACTTCATAGTGATACTGATCGGTATAAAAAGAAGGATAGAGGACAATATCCTGTCCCTGCAGATCTGCTAAGATCTGATCACGCTGAGCATGTGTCTTCTTTTCCGCCAGATCCATGGCAAAAACAGCAGATAGGATCTTTTGCAGTTCTCTTTCCGCATCCGTATCCGAAGGTAGATCTTCTTCCTGAATGCCCCAAAGCAGGCACTCTTTTGCAAAGACGAGAATATCTTCTAAAAAAGCAGGATAAGCAAACATAGCACCATAGATCGGATAGTCTTCCGGATGCTTGGACAGTATCTTCTTCAATGACAGCAGGGTGCTGATCCTGTCATCTTTTTCTTCTTTCATGACAGCAGATAAAGAAAGGACCTGCATACCTGCAACCGTGCCATTGTTCTTAAGAGCGGCATCATGCAGGATCTGATCTTTCTGTGATTTGTCAGCAATAATAGTTTTCATAGTCATATTTTAGTCTGAAAAGAGACAACTCTCTACATGCAGAGTGAAAATAGCATCATCATTTATTAGGAAGTTGAAATAGGATGCAAACATATATCAAATATGCACGAACATTGCAATACAATGCAAACTAAAAAAAATATGCAAAAACATGGTAATGCAATTCCACAAAGGATGCGGAGGCACTGCTATGATACAAAGACCAAAATACATGAGTTTTCTAGAAGAATGGAAAAATCATCAGATCATCAAGGCAGTATCATGCATTCGCCGATGTGGGAAATCAACAATCTTTGATCTGTTTCGTGAAAAACTTCTATCTGAAGGCGTCAAACCGGAGCAGATTATTTTTCTTGATGAGATACAGCACGTGAAACAATATGAAAAAGCGGTCAACAGTCTATTTACCAAAAAGAATACATATGTATATATGATATGCGCTTGACGGAGATCAAAGCAAATGTGCATCTATAACTATATCTGTTTGACACTTCCAGAAGCAAAAAAGCATCAAAACTTTAGAGTTCATCAGGGTTTTCCCCATTTTTGAGTATGCGCCTAACTGTAGTAACCTCTGCTCCGATGTGTACTGTCCTGAGAATAAAGAAAGTGTGCATCTATAGTTATATCTGTTTGACACTTTCGGAAGTAAAAAAGCATCGAATCCCTAGAATTCATCAGGAATTTCGATGCTTTTGTATATGCATGTGACTGGCGTAATGTTTGATCTAATGTACGCAGACCAGAGACCAAAGGAAATGTGCATCTATAACTATATCTGTTTGACAGTTCCGAAAGCGAAAAAGCATCAAATCCCTTGAGTTCATCATGGTTTTTGCTACTTTTGTGTATGCGGCTGACTGTCGTAATGTTTGATCTGATATGCGCTTGCTGGAGATCAAAGTAAATGTGCATCTATAACTAGTTCTGTTTGACACTTTCGGAAGTAAAAAAGCATCGAATCCCTTGAATTCATCATGGTTTTCGCTGCTTTTGTGTATGCATGTGACTGTCGTAATGTTTGATTGTTTACCGCCAAACAGCACTGTCAGCTTGGCATGCCCATATTGCTCATGCTCTCCATTTGTTTCTGAATATCTGTATAGATGGAATCAACTTCTTTCCATGGTATATTGGATGCCATTCCTGGATTGATCGCCGCAAAGAATGGATCGAGGATAGCCATCAGATCATCTCTGCGGCACCCGACAATTCCAGGAATCCCCTTCTTTGCAATAAAGCTC
>JAAYWN010000117.1 GCA_012516665.1 Erysipelotrichaceae bacterium | reverse complement strand
TAATATTGGCGCCTGCAAGACATGCATGTGTGCTTGGCTTATCAGGTACCCACAGATCTTCACAGATATCTGTACCGATCACGGCACCGCTCTTAGCATCTTTCAATAAGATATCACTGCCAAAAGGGACTTCTGCACCATGGCACAGGATCGTACGATCCTTGATATCCTTTCCGCTGCGGAACCATCTTGTTTCATAGAATTCAGAATATGTCGGCAGATTGATCTTCGGCACAATGCCCAGGACAGAACCTTGAGAAACAAAGCAGGCACAGTTGTATAGACTGTTCTCAAAGCGCATAGGCATACCGACGGCAGCGGTCAGTCCAGGTGCCATCAATGTTGCTTTAGCAATATCCTCAAGCCCCTTCTCTGCCGCATCCAGCAGAGCTGCACTGCCGAAAAGATCAGCGCATGTGTATCCTGTAATGCATAGTTCCGGAAAAACAAGCAGACCGCAGTCGCTGTTCGCGGTGATCATTGCACAGATCTGTTCAACATTGTAAGTGACATCTGCCACTCTCATGGACGGCACAGCAGTACCGACTTTGATCATATGATTTTTCATTTCTGTTCTCCTTCGCCATAATCCCGCAGACCATTGAGCTCCGGCGGGATCAGTGGATCGATCTCTTCATATTTCTTCTGCAGATAAAGGCGACGTACTTGAGAGGAAGATATATCCTGCCATTTCTCCGGTGTTTCAACAATCTCAATATACGGCTGCAAGGTCCTTAGATACGGATTGTCCACAATGATCTCGCGGACGTTCTCATGCGATCTTTCCATGCATACAATACCGTATTCATGAGCGATCTCTTCGATGTACAGCCAGCCATGTTCAAGCTCGGGAAGCTTATCTGAACCGAACAGCAAAGAACAGTCATATCCCTGTGTTTTTAAATACTGCAAAGTAAAATAGGAACGCGGCTGGACCTTGGCTCTGATTTCATGATCAGAAACAGCCATCCAGTTCTTATGTTCAGCAATCTTCTGCAGCATATGAAATCTTGTATCATTATCAAACGCAAAAGACTTGTGCTGATCATCTTCAATATAATGCATCTGTGAAGGCACAAAGACCGCACAGTCCCTGTGCGTCTTCCTGCATGCATATGATGCCAGCTCAATATGTGCATTGGTCGGCGGATTGAAAGCACCGCCGAACATCAGAGCTTTTATCAAATTCTTCCTCCATGCAGTTTTTCATACATATCTTCCCGCAGATTATATAGATCTTCCGTCAGATCGACATAATGGCGATGCGGCATTTCCGGACGCAGTTCAGACTCCCAGACCCGGTTCTCCAGCTGATCTTTGATATATGCTTTCTTTTCTGCAATAGAAGGCATCTTCGTGACCAGATCTCCATTCTCCATAAATGGCACTAAGAGCTTTTCCACTTTCAGCGGTATGATCTTTCTTGATTTATGGAAGGCATCCGGATTCAGATCATAGACAACGATCTCTTTCCCGGCTTTGATCTCTTCGTGATCAAGTCCGATGATATCGCACTGACCCATGCCATCTTCATCAAAGACACGCCATGCCATCAGCTTGCCAGGAATGATCGCCTTTGTCGAAGAATCTGACGTCTTCATGCGCGATGCGTAAGAACCATCTTCTTCTTTTACGGCGACCAATTTATAAACACCGCCCATGACAGGATCTGATGCACTGGTGATCAGATTTTCTCCAACGCCATAGGAATCAAACTTTGCGCCTTCATATACTTCCATATCTGCCATTTTCTTAGCATCCAGAGAATTGGAAGCGACCAGCTTTACATATGGCTTGCCGGCTGCGTCCAATGCTTTTCTCAGTTTCTTATAGCCGCGGGCAAGGTCGCCGGAATCAATGCGAGCAGATTTTACACGCTTATTCGGATCATTCGGATATTTCTGGATCAGATAATCATCCAATTTCAACAGATTCGGCAGACCGGAATCCAGGATATTATACGTATCCAATAAGAGCGATACATTCTCCGGATATGTCTCGGCATATGCTTTAAATGCTTCGAATTCATCTTCATAGAATTCAATGAAAGAATGGGCGATCGTCCCGACTGCCTTGACATCAGATCCATACTTCATTTCGGCCAAGCAGTCCGCTGTACCGACACATCCGCCCAGCACTGCTGCATATGCGCCCTCATTGCCAGCAGACTCGCCCTGTGCTCTGCGGGTACCGAACTCCATAACAGATCGCGGCGTATGTGTTGCAAGGCCCGAGATCTTTGTTGCTTTGGTCGCAATCAGTGAATGAAAGTTCATTGTCTGCAGAAGATACGTCTCGATCAGGATCGCGCCGACCATATCGCATTCAATACGTACCATTGGCACCTGCGGATAGCAGATCGTCCCTTCCTTCAGAGCATAGACAGATCCCTTCCATTGATACGTGCCAAGGTAGCTGCAGAATTCTTCTGACATGCCTTTCGTTCTCAGATAGACTAAGTCTCTTTCTGTAAAATGATATTCTCTTAAGAACTTGATCAATTGATGCTGACCGCAGCTTATTGCATATCCCTGCTTATCAGGATTCTCACGATAGAACATGTTAAAGACCATGACCTTATCTTTAAAGCCATGCATGAATAAACAGTTGGCCATGGTAAATTCATAGAAATCAGTGACCATGGCAGGATTGTCGTAGTCTTCATCAGGAATATAAGGTTCTGCTTTAATTGTGCTCATATATGGGCTCCTTTTCTTTACTGTATCTCGATCTGGCAGCTTGCCAGTACTTTAAGCGCTGCTTCATGTTTCTCTTTGGTCACACCTGCGCATGCATCAGCGATAACATAGATCGGTGTGTTCGGCAAAGCTGCACGCAGCATCAGCGCATTGGACACAACACAGATATCTGTGCACAGTCCCATCAATGCAATCTCATCCGGCTGCAGTTCTTTCATCTGCTTCACCAAGGTTTCTGATCCAAATGTCGGCTTTTCAATATAGGAGGCATGCCGCTGCTGTAGTGCCCTTTCAATTCTCGGTTCCAGCATCCATCCCTTCATCCCTTTGATACAGTGCTCCACAGGAAGATACTTTCCTTCCACTGTGCTCAAATATCTTTTCGTATGCGTGTCCAATGTTGCTATGACCAGATCATATGCTGGATTTTCAATCTCCTGTACCGCCCGCGGTATAATTTCCAATGCCTCTTTGGTGCCCAAGGAGCCATCCACGAAATCATTCTGCAGATCTACTGCAATCAATACTTTTTTCATAGGTTCTCCTCCAGAAACGCAAACATCGGGTTGAACGTATACAATCTTGCCATCTTACCGGACACTTTCTTTTTCTTTCCGGTATCAATCAGCATTCTTTTGATATCCCGCCGGAAATTTCCAGTATCTGTCTTATGGCCGATCACAGCTTCATATGCATTCTGCATCTGTCTCATCGTGCATTCTTTCGGCAGCAGATTGAAGAGAATGCCAGTCGAAGCAGCTCTGTTCTGCACGGTATCCATAGCCATGTTGATGGCTTTGATATGATCAGCGGCCAGCTGTACATTGGAGCTCTTCTGTTTTATGGATCTGGTCTCAATATAATTATGCATTGCTTTATCATAGATCCGATATTCCATGCGGATCCCCTGTTCTTCCTCTTCCAAGGTCAGCAGAGAAGTCCTTCCTTTTTCATCGGTCTTCTCCGTCACTTTCGAGATCGTGAACCATGCCGTATCAGCCGCATCATCACCCGCTTTGGTATCTTTGATATTCTCTTCCGGTGTCAATGACAGATAGACAGTGGAAATGATCCTTGTTCTTGGATCGCGATCCGCATTGCCAAGCGTATACAGCTGCCGGAAATACGTATGCTTTGTTATATGCGTTTCTTCCGCAAGTTCTCTTTCTACAGCATCATCCAGATCTTCTTCAAAATTCACAAAGCCTCCCGGCAGTGCCCAATCATGAAGGAAAGGATGATTTCCTCTTTTTACCAATAAGATCTTGAGCTTTCCTTCATACACTGTCATCAGGATCATATCGACCGTGTTGCTCGGTCTGCGGTATTTCGTTTCATCATAGTGAGCAAGGAACTGCTGCAGTGTCTCGCCCTCTTTATTTACTTCATCCATCATATGCCTCATAGTCATTTTGACTATCAATATTCTATAATTCGTTCATTTGATTGTCAATGTACTTCTTTGTCAAAAGAAAACTCTCTTGCGAGAGCTCTCTACAGATGTTTTCTTGATGCCGCCTCTTTCTTTTTCTTTTTCATTTCATACATATTCTCATCGGCACGTTCAATACATGCATTCAGGCTCTCAAAATCATGATGGACTTTGTATTCTCCTACACTGAGACCGAGATAATACATTCTCTTTTCATTTTCATGATAGCGGATCAATGCACTTCTGATCCTATCTTTAACGGATTCTTCACTGATGATCAGGAATTCATCACCGCCATATCGCATCGCAAATGCTTTTATTTCCTTCACTGCTTCTTTGATGATCCCAGCAGCGTCTTTCAATGCAGTATCGCCAAGTTCATGGCCAAAACGATCATTGATTGCTTTCATATCATCAATATCAATAAAACAGATCCAAGAATGCTGATGGGCTGACATGCATTGTTCAAAGAATGATTTGCCATAATGTTCCATGCCAAAACGATTGTACAGGCCCGTCAGCTGGTCTGTCAGATAAAGATTGCCGAGCTGCATATTCATATGTTTCAGAATGGCGCTCTTTCTGACGATCTCTATATCTGTAGCCAGCAGCAATAAGATCATCTGGATCGTATTATATTGATCGGCTGTGCAGATGCCTTCGCTCACCAGCCAGCCGATACAGCTTTCCGTGCTCTTTACGGGATAGATCAAATATAACATACCGCCCTGCTTTTCGAACCGTGCAGGAATTACTTCAGATGTAGAAATAGAATCATAGAAATGATTTCTTTTTTCAGGCTCACCGCGATCAGGATGGTTGCTCGCCATCATAACAGCAGAATGTGAATAGTGGTAATTATCATCTTCACTGTCGTACCGGAACAGATACTGCTTATCGATCATCAGATAAGCTGTGTTCAGCTGCATTGCATCCAAATGCTTTTCAAAAGCCGACATCAGATCTTCAATGGATGCACTCTTTGCCATATCCTCATGAAGATAATTCTGCAACATAAAATACTTCTTAAAGGAATTATCCATGTCATAGTACATCTGTTTGAACTGCCGATCATCATTCTTTTCCCTGCAGCATCCGCAGGTTCCTTCATATTTCATTTCAGCCGGGCTGTAGATGCTCTCATTCATTTTTTCGCCATGGAACATGCGATACAGAGCATCCATGCCGGTATACAGGATCGTTGCATAATCGCGTGAAACAGTGGTCAGCCGCGGCACATAGGCAATGCCGATATCACGGTTGTCGAAACCAGTGACCAGAATATCCTGCGGTATCTGAATGCCATGCTTTTTCAAAACATCCATCGCCCCGATTGCTTCATCATCGTTGGAACATACCAAAGCATCCGGCAGATGATCTTCCTGCAGTATGCTTTCAGCCGCAGAAGCACCGCTTTGCACATTCCAATCTCCTTCAAAGATCCTGTACTTATGTATCCCATAGCGCGCACAGACATCCGTAAAAGCCCGACGGCGATCGATCGCTTCTTGGCTCTTTGCCAATCCCGTAATGAAATAAGGCCGCCGAGACCCATGGATCAATATCAGATGCGTCACCATCTTCGCCATTGCTTCATAATTATCCGTACCGATATAAGTACAGTTCTGCAGCGGATAATTAATAGAGACGCACGGAATCCCTCTTTCATGGCATTGATTGGCAATCATCTGCCTCTTTTCAATCGGCCAGGATACATTTCCCTGCAGAGCAACACCGTCATACTGTTCCAATGCCGGCACATTGAAGATCTCAAAGTTGCGAATCTCCGCCTCCACTTTGTTATACTTGCCCATGCCATTGAATACATACACATTCGTATCCGTATGATCCTGCACAAATTTCTGGATGCCGCTGTTATACTCATTTGCAATATTGTAATTCCAATCAAAGGTCAAGAATAAGATCTTATACATACTTTACCTCTCCCACGATCTTTCCGATGGGCCCCTTTGTCTTTTCTCTGCCGCAATTATTCTTTGATTGCTTAATGATGAAAATCCTTATCTAAGAAAATTGTATTGCATTTGCAGAAAGAAACAAGTGAAAGTATTGCTCAGTCTAAATAAAAAAAGAGAAATTTCACTTTCTCTTCATTCTTGTATATTTGCGGCTGAGATTCATATTCATGAACTTCATCAGATTATATTTATCCGTCTTGGCAAAATCCAGTTCCTTCGTTGTATAGGCATCCGGTTTTTTCTCATTCTGCGACTCTACTTGGAAATAGACGGCAACAACTTTGCTGCGCTCTTCATAGTCCCAAGCTTTCACTTCCGACCATGGGAACAGTTTCCCACCGGCAATCAGTCCTTCTTCTCCGACCCCATCGCGGCATGCCATATAAACAGTGACGGCAATGATCGTCGCAACAATACGGCAGTAGTCATAAACAGTATTTCCTTCTGTCATGAATAAAGAAAAGACGCTCAGTATACCTAAAGCCAAGAAGATCATGCGCAATGTTGACCATTGCTGATCCTGGATCATGACCTTGCCATGAAGCTTGGTCCAGCGGAACATCATCATTAAGGATAGAACTACAAATATCACAGTTACTGCTACATTCAGATAATCATTCATACAAGCACTCCCTCAGCTCAAAAGCTTATTTATTATATCATAGCTTGCCTTTGAGAGACACAGCCTTTACAATAGGCATCATGATCAAACTTGTTGCTCTGGATCTTGATGGAACTCTCTTATCTTCGTTCGGTGTCCTCTCCGAAGAAGCTGCCGATACATTGCGAAAACTGCGAAAAAAAGGAATCACGGTCACCATTTCTTCCGGACGACCGCTGTATTCTGTTGCCGGCATCATCCCGGAAGACTGCTATGACTATGCCTCTTGTCTGAATGGGCAGGAGATCTATATCAAAAAAGAAGACCGACATCTGTATCAGCCGCTGCTGAGCGAAGAAGAGAAAACATATCTGGCCGCCTATTTAAAAAAATACCGTATGCTGATGCATTGTTCTATCAATGATCAGGGGTATTATCTGGCAGATGAAAGCCATGCTTCCTTTGTCCATCTGTATCAGGATCTGAATGATCTGCGGCATAAGCTTGCACATCAGCCGAATTACGATCAGGAAGTATCCTATGACTGCGATATGATCAAAGATCAGAAAATAGCCAAATTATGCTTCTGCGGTTTTCCCTGGACCCTGAGGAAATTCATAGCGAAGATCGACGCTTCCCGCTTCTCCTGTTTCTTTGTCAATAACAGCTGGCTGGAGATCGGTCACCTTGGCGTTTCCAAAGGAAGTGCCATCAGGAAGATCATGGCTATGGATCATCTGGAACCGGAAGAATGTGCCGCCTTCGGTGATGGTGAAAATGATCTATCCATGTTTGCAGAATGCGGTACCAGAGTCGCAATGGCCAATGCCATGCGTTCATTAAAAAAACAGGCAACTTCCATTGCCCGTCCGAATATTGAAGATGGCTGTGCCAAATGGCTGCAGAAACATCTTCTTAAAAAGTAGAAAGGATCATGCCTTTCTTTTCTTTTTCTGATTTGCCTTTGCGGCTCTTTCTCTTTTGATCGTACTTGCTTTCTTGACGGAATAGCCGAAGCTCCCAAGCTTTCTTCCAAGCGCATAGTATTCCCCATGGTTGTAAGCAATGAGATGTGCCTTTTCTAGATTCAGTCTTCCTGTTTCATCCAGCAGAGATTCATCGACATCCGTACTGACTACTTCCGCAATGAACATATCATGCGAGCCTAGTTCAATGACCTGCTTTACACGGCACTCCAGACAAAGCGGGCTTTCGGCAATGCAGGGCGCATGCACGATCTTTGCCGGTTCCGCACTCAGGTGGAGATCTCCCTTCAAATCAAATTTATTTACTTTAGCACCTGTGACGACGCCAACATAATCTGCCGCCTTCACCAATTTCTCATCGGTCAGATTAGCCACGAACTCGCCGGTCCTTTCAATAATGTCATGTGAATAGCGATTCTTGCGGATCGATACCGAGATCATCACCGGATCCGAGCAAACTGTACCGCACCACGCTGCTGTCATTACATTTGGCTTTCCATTTTCATCAGCACAGCTGATCAATACTGCCGGTACAGGATTCAGAAGATTTGCCGGCTTCCAATACTGTCTTGCCATCATGCCTCCTATAAAAAGAATACAGACACTATTTTACCATAGCATCTGCATTCTTCCTTTTATTTTACTGAAACAAGATACTTCTGATCATCTGCATCCACCACAATTGTTTTATTAGCAATATCTGGTTCTGCCAAAATGACCTTTGCAACTTCTGTTTCAATCTCACGCTGGATATGGCGCCGCATCGGACGGGCACCGTATTGCGGATCTACACCGCAGGCTATGATCCTGTCTTTTGCCTTCGCTGTCACTTCCAGCTTGATGTCTCTTTCAGCCAATCTTGCCTTCAGAAGATCCAGGAACTTATCTGCAATCTTCCTCTGCACTTCAATGCCTAACGCATTGAAGACAATGATCTCATCAATACGATTGATCAGTTCCGGTTTGAAGAACTTGTGCACTTCTTCTTCATAGTGCGCTGCTCTGGTTTTTGGATCCTCATCGAAAGCATACTGCGATCCAAGATTGCTGGTCATGATGATGATCGTATTTTTGAAATCGACCACAACTCCCTTGGAATCTGTGATCCTGCCATCATCCAGGATCTGCAGCAGGATATTGAAGACATCCGGATGTGCTTTTTCAATCTCATCCAGCAGGACAATGCTGTAAGGATTTCTTCTGACGGCTTCCGTCAGCTGTCCTCCTTCTTCATAGCCTACATATCCTGGAGGCGCTCCGATCAGCCGTGACACAGAGAACTTCTCCATGTATTCCGACATATCGATCCTGACGATCTTCGATTCATCATCAAACAGCTGCCGAGCCAAAGCTTTCGCGACTTCCGTTTTTCCAACACCAGTCGGGCCAAGAAATAAGAAGGATCCTAACGGACGGTTCTCATCCTGGATATTGGCCTTGGAGCGCATGATCGCATCACTGACCAATTGCAGGGCCTCATCCTGTCCCATGACTCTCTTTGCCAAAGCTTCATGCAGATGCAGGATCTTCTGTCTTTCTGTACTCTGCAGACGGCTCACTTCGATATGTGTCCAGCGGGAAACGATCTTTGCGATCATATCCTGATCTACGATCTGCTGGATCATATGCGATTGATTCTTATCTGCATCTTCGATCTGTTTCTGCAATGCCGGGATCGTACCATACTGAAGCTTTGCAGCTTTCTCATAATCGGCATGATTCTGTGCCTGTTCCAGATCAAGCTTTGCTTTCTCCAGTTTCTCTTTGGCATCCTTGATCGATGTCATCTGCTTCTTTTCAGCATTCCATTGCGACATCTGTGCTTCCTGCTTCTCATTCAATGTCGCCAATTCTTTTTCAATCTCGGCCAAACGAGTCTTGGCCTTGGCATCTTTCTCACCTTTTAAAGAAGTCTGTTCGATCTGCAGCGTCATGATCTTCCGCTTCAGTTCATCCAGTTCTGTCGGCATGGAATCCATTTCTGTACGGATGCAGGCACATGCCTCATCCACCAGATCGATTGCTTTATCCGGCAGGAACCGGTCAGTAATATAACGATCTGATAAAGTGGCGGCAGCGATAAGAGCTTCATCCTTGATCTGCACGCCATGAAAAGACTCAAAGCGGTCCTTCAATCCTCTCAGGATCGCAATCGTATCTTCTACGGTCGGTTCACTGACCTGGATCTTCTGAAATCTTCTTTCCAAAGCCTTATCTTTTTCAATATATTTCCGATATTCATCAAACGTTGTCGCACCAATGCATTTCAGTTCGCCCCGTGCCAGCATCGGCTTCAGCAGATTTGCTGCATCCATGGAGCCCTCGGTCTTGCCGGCCCCGACCAGATTGTGGATCTCATCAATAAAGAGAATGATATTCCCATCCGCTTTCTGCACGGCTTTGAGGACGCCCTTCAGTCTCTCTTCAAATTCACCCCTGTATTTCGCACCAGCGATCAAAGAGCCAATATCAAGTTCAATGACTTTTTTATCTTTTAGACCTAATGGAACATCGCCGCGCATAATGCGCCAAGCAAGTCCCTCAACAATAGCGGTCTTGCCAACGCCCGGTTCACCGATCAATACTGGATTGTTCTTTGTCTTGCGGGAAAGGATCTCAATGACACGGCGGATCTCATCATCTCTGCCAATAACTGGATCGATCTTGCCGTCTTTGACTTCCTGTACAAGATCATGCCCGTATTTCTTCAAAGCATCGAGCTGTGCTTCATTGCCCTGATCATCCATCTTCATCCCTCCTCTTCTGTCTTCTTCTGCCTGGATCATTTTCTTAGCATCAAAATGGAACTTCTCTTTGATCTCCTGAATGATCGAAGCATCTGTTTCAAACAGACCAATCAGAAGTGCAGCGACTGACATGTACTTATCATCTTTCTTTTTCATGTAGTCCAATGCATTCTGATAGGCATAGGATACGTATCTGCTCATCGCAGGTTCCGTATTAGAAGAAACACTCGCCATCTCTGACAGAGCTTTCTCGACGATGATCAATATTTCATTTTTAGAAACTCCTAAGCGCTGCCAGATCCCATCCACACCAGTGTCTTCAATGATCGCATCCAATATGTGCTCCGGTGCGAGTTCACTGTTATGATTCTGCTGTGCTTTGGTAAAAGCAGATGCAATGATCTGCTGCAGTGCTTCTGTCATCATTTCTGGATTCATATACTTGCCACCTCCTCAGTCTCCCTCTGAAGCGTGTTAAGCTTAATTCTTAAAACTATTCTTGAACTTCTGCCATACGGTATCGCCGCGGCCGCTGTTCTGCAGATCCTGGAGCTGCTGATACAGTTCCTTTTCCTGCTTCGTCAGATTCTCATCGACCTTGATGCGTACAGTACAGATCTGATCTCCCTGCTTGCCGCCGCGGATATCCGGAACGCCCTGTCCTTTCAGACGCAGACGTGCACCATCCTGCGTACCAGCGGGTATCTTCATGGTCACATCGCCATGAATTGTCGGAACATCAACACTGCATCCCATGGTTGCATCGATTGCTGTTACCGGGATCTCCAGTTCAATATCTTTGCCGATACGTTCAAAGGAACCATGTGCCAGGACATTGACCTCAATAAAGAGATCTCCGTTCGGGCCGCCATTGGAACCTCTCTCACCCTTGCCAGCCACTCTGAGCTGCTGGCCTGTAGCAATGCCAGCCGGGATCTTCACATCTACCGATACCCGCTTATGCAGATAGCCTGCGCCATTGCATACATGGCATGCTTTCTTGATCTTCTTGCCCGTACCGCCGCAGGTCGGACATACCGACTGCTGCTGGACCATACCGAAGATCGATCTCTGCTGGGTAATAACAACGCCAGATCCATGACATGTCGGACATGTCTGTATACTGCTTGGACTGTCTGCGCCCGTACCATGGCAATGCTCACACTGTTCATCGACACTGATGTTGATCGTCTCAGTCTTGCCGAAACATGCATCCATGAAAGATACATTCATCCGCATGTATTTATCCTGACCGCGCTTCGGGCTCGTATCACGTCTGGCAGAGCGCTGGCTGTAGCCGCCGCCCATATTGCTGCCCATACCGCCGCCGAAGAAAGAATTGAAAATATCTCCTAGATCATCAAAGCCTGCACTGGAGAAGCCGCCCATATCGCCAAATCCTCCGGCTGCATTTGGATCAACCCCAGCAAATCCGAACTGATCATACTTCTGACGCTTCTGCGGATCAGATAGGACTTCATTTGCTTCATTGACCTTTTTGAATTTTTCTGCTGCGCCCGGTTCTTTATTCAGATCTGGATGATATTTCTTTGCCAGCTTTCGATACGCTTTCTTGATCTCATCATCCGTTGCATTCTTTGATACGCCTAGGACTTCGTAATAGTCTCTCTTATCGGCCATCTTGTACCCTGCCTTCCATGAAACACAGAATGCGGAAACATCTGTCCCGCATCTGTGAAATACAATTCAACTTACTTCTTTTCTTTGAAGTCTGCATCAACTACATCATCATTGCTGTTCTGACTGCCGCTGTTCGCATTCGCATCTGTACCAGCACCAGCTGCGCCCTGCTGCTTATACATCTGTTCGGCCATTGTGTTAGCTGCTTTTTCCAAAGCATCCAGCTTTGTCTTCAGCGTATCCATATCATTCTTATCAATAGCTTCCTGCAGTTCATCTCTCAGCTTCTTGACTTCATCCTTCTGCTGCTGTGTTACATTGGCATTATCACTCTTCAGTGTCTCATCGATCTGATTGATATATGCCTCTGCCTTATTCTTTGTCTCAATATTTTCTTTGACCTTGTCATCTTCTGCCTTATGAGCTTCTGCTTCCTTGACCATACGATCAATTTCAGCATCAGAAAGTCCATTGGAGTTCTGGATCGTTATATGCTGTTCCTTATTAGTTCCCTTATCCTTTGCAGATACCTTGACGATGCCATTGACATCGATATCAAAGGTAACTTCGATCTGCGGAACGCCGCGTCTTGCCGGTGCAATGCCATCCAGCTGGAAGTTGCCTAAGGTCTTATTATCATTGGCCTGCGGTCTTTCACCCTGAAGGACGTGGATATCTACCGCCGGCTGATTGTCTGCTGCGGTCGAGAATACCTGGCTCTTCGATGTAGGAATCGTTGTATTTCTTGGGATCAGGACTGTCATTACGCCGCCCAATGTCTCAATGCCTAAGCTCAATGGTGTTACATCCAGCAGCAGAACATCCTTTACATCGCCGCCGATGACGCCGCCCTGAATAGCAGCACCGATAGCAACACACTCATCCGGGTTGACCGATTTATTCGGTTCCTTGTTCAGTTCTGCCTTGACAGCTTCCTGGACCGCCGGAATTCTGGTAGATCCGCCGACCAGCAGTACCTGATCCAGATCGGATGCATTCAGCTTCGCATCCTTCAATGCATTTCTGACAGGGACCATGGTTCTTTCAACAAGGTCTTTCGTCATTGCATTGAACTGCGCTCTTGTCAGCGTTGCCTCTAAATGCAGAGGACCGGAAGCACCGGCTGAAATGAACGGCAGTGAGATCTGTGTCTGAACAACGCCAGACAGATCCTTCTTTGCTTTTTCAGCAGCTTCCTTCAATCTCTGCAGAGCCATCTTGTCCTGCTTCAGATCAATGTTATTCTCTTTCTGGAAATTATCAGCCAGCCAGTCGATGATCTTCTGATCAAAATCATCGCCTCCTAAATGAGTATCTCCAGCGGTTGACAATACTTCAAATGTGCCATCCGCAATATCCAGAATGGATACATCAAATGTTCCGCCGCCCAGATCATAGACTAAGATCTTCTGTTCTTTCGACTGATCCTTATCCAGACCGAAAGCTAAAGCAGATGCTGTAGGTTCATTGATGATTCTCTGTACATCGAGACCGGCGATCTTGCCGGCATCCTTCGTTGCCTGACGCTGTGCATCATTGAAGTATGCTGGGACCGTAATAACTGCCTTGTCTACCTTCTCGCCCAGATATCCTTCCGCATAATCCTTCATGTAGCCAAGGATCATTGCACTGATCTCCTGCGGCGTATACTGCTTGCCTTCCAAAGTGACCTTCTGATCTGTGCCCATCAGTCTCTTGACGGAATAGACAGTATCCTTGTTTGTGATCAGCTGTCTCTTAGCTGCATCGCCAACGATTCTCTCACCATTCTTAAAAGCAACAACGGAAGGAGTTGTACGATTTCCTTCGGGATTGGCAATGACTTTGACTTCCTTGCCTTCCATCACAGCAACACAGCTGTTTGTTGTACCTAAATCAATACCGATAATCTTGCTCATAGTTTAACCCTCCCGGTCACTCACTGACCTTTACCATTGCCGCTCTGATGATGCGGTCATTTAATTTGTAGCCCTTCTGCAGCACTTCAACGACCATGCCCGGTTCAACACCATCCACATGTTCGCTCATCAGTGCCTGATGCCAATTGCCGTCAAACGGTTTCCCATCTGCTTCGATCTCACTGACGCCTTCTTTGCTCAAAGCGTTCTTCAGCTGACTGTAGATCATCTCTACGCCCTTATGCAGTGCTTCATCACTGCTTTTTGCGGCAAGTGCTCTTTCACAGTTGTCCAATACCGGCAGGACTTCTTTGGCAAAATCCTGCATGTGATACTTCACAAAAGACTCATGTTCTTTATTCAGTCTCTTGCGCATGTTCTCCGTATCTGCATATGCTTTCGCATATTCATTTTTCAGTACGGCAACCTTGTCTTCCAATTCCTGATTCTTCTTTTCCAATTCTGCGATCTTGGCATGTTCCTTCTCAGCTTTCTTATCACCGAATTTACCATGCTTTTCTTGTTTCTCTTCGTGTTTCTCTTCCTGCTTTTCCGGTTCCTGCTTCACTTCTGCTTTCTCCGGCTCTTTTTCAGTTTCAGGAATATCCTTTTTCTCTTGATCCATTACTTTTCACCGCCTCCTTCGTTATATATCGTTTCTATCATTTTGGCGGCATATTCCACCATTGCAACTATCTTGTCATAATTCATCCGGCTCGGTCCTACGACCATGAACTCTCCGGTCTCTTCATCATTCACATGGAACTTTGAACGCACGACCGCAAGATCATTGATCCATGTCAATTCTGCCCCTTTTGTTGTCACGGCAACTGCATTTGCTTTCCCCGTCATATTTTTCCATACCGAGGAATCATCCAGCATCGTCATCAATTTCTTCAGCTTATCAATATCTTCAAATTCCGGCTGATAAAGCATTTTATCTTTGCCTGAGAAATATACATTCTCATTGGCAAATCTGACGAAGGCCTTCACGAAGGCCGCAAACAGAAGCTCATGTCTTTCGACCACTTGGCTCAGCTCTGGTTTCAGAGCCTGCATCTTTTCAACAAGCTGATCAATGCGTACATTCTTCAGTTTCTCATTCAGGATATCTGTGCATGTCTCAATATCTTTCAGTGAAACAGCTTCCTCGAAATAAAAGTTCTTTGTTTCCGTATGACCGCTGTTCGTGATAAAGACACAGATGGCATTGCGATCATCCAAGGGGAACAGTTTGATATGTTTCAATCTTTGTTCGGACGCATCCGGTCCAACCGCGCCTGTCGTCATATTGGTCATTTCTGACAGGATCTCACAGCTGTGCCGCACCGCTTCTTCAACATTCAGATTTGTTGCATCAAACGCTTCTTTGATCGCCACTTCCATTTTCTGATCGATATGCGCATCATCGAGCAGATTCTCACAGTAGAATTTATATCCAGCTGTGCTTGGCACACGTCCGGAAGATGTGTGTGTCTTTTCAAGATACCCCATCTCTTCCAATTCCTGCATATCATTGCGGATCGTCGCGCTGGAGTACGGAAGATGATACTGCTGCTGAAGAGCTTTGGAACCGACCGGTTCCGCAGTCTTGATGTATTCATCAACGATTGCTTTGAAGATCTCAATTCTTCTTGGTGTCAGCATTCTTCTTCTTTTCCGCCTCCTTTAGCACTCTTAACGAATGTCTGCTAGTATCTTACATCCCGGTTTTAGCACTGTCAAGATTTAAGTGCTAATTTGTTTCAGAACCTGCAAAAAAAGACCATTTTAGGCCTTTTCTTCTTATATATGGTCCTCCAGCCGAAGCAGCGATCTCTGCCGCTCAATTCCGCCCCTGTATCCGCGCGGTCTGCCATCCTTTCCTAGCACTCTGTGGCATGGGATCAGGATCAAGATCGGATTCTTTGCCACGGCCTGTCCGACCGCCTGTGCCGACATGCTTTTCCTGCCAAGAAGCAGGCAGACCTGCTGCCCGATCTCCTGATAGCTCATCGAACCTGCATAAGGGATCGTCTGCACGATCTTCCATACCATCCGCTGAAACAAAGTCCCTTTTGCAGTACAGGAAATATTCATCGCAGGATTTTTTCCGGCAAAGTAAGCATCCAGCCATTTCTCTGTCTCCTTGATTACCGTATTCTCTTTTCTTGGATATGGCAGATCTGCTTCATCGCTGAAACATAGACCGACCAAAGAATCATCTTCGGCCGTGATGACGATCCGGCCAAGCGGCGAAATATAAGTGCTGCTATGCTTATTCATCTTTGCTGAGCTTGTCATTGACGCGGTCAATGATCTGTACAGGCACAAGATTCAGAATATCTCCATGATACATTGCAATCTCCTTTACCACAGATGAAGAAAGGAAAGAATACTGCGGTTTTGCAATCAGGAAAATGGTCTCAATATCATGACCGAGCATCATATTGGCAGTTGCCTGCTGCAGTTCATATTCATAGTCAGATACCGCTCGGATTCCCCGGATGATTGCACCGCATCCATTCGTCCGTGCCATATCCACGGTCAAGCCAGATCCGATCACGACTTTGACGTTCTGCGGTGAACCGATAGAAGCCAAAGAATCTTCGATCATCTGTCTTCTCTCCTCGACATTGAAGACACAGAGCTTTCTTGGATTGACCATCAGAAAGACATCCAATTCATCAAACATCTTTGATGCCCGCTGAATAATATCCAAATGTCCGTTCGTGATAGGATCAAATGTTCCTGGGTAACATGCTTTCATAATTTTTCCTCGTATCTGTAATAAGTCATCCTCGTCATCCCGTATTCTTTATCAAATAAATACTTCAAATGGCGATAATTCTGTGTGAAATGATCTTTTGCATCTGATTCAATGACTAATACGCCATGATCATTCATCATTTCATTCTCATCAATATAATTCAATATCTGTATGTTATGCTGCTGCGCATACGGCGGATCTAAATAGATTACTTTGAACCGTCTTCCTTCAGCTTTCAAAAGATCCAATGCTTTGGTATCTTTCATGCAGTATATATCGCAGTTTTCTATGCAGCCAAGCGAAGCGGCATTCTGCCGGATCACTGCCGAAGCTTCCGCGGATGAATCCACAAACACAGCTCTTTCCATTCCCCGTGAAAGTGCTTCAAAGCCATTGGCACCGCTGCCCGCATAGAGATCCAGAAAGCTGCCGCCCTGGAAGCTTCCGCCAAGCGAAGAAAAAACAGCTTCTCTGACCTTGTCAAGCGTAGGACGCGTCTTAGAAGAACTTCTTGTTTCAATGCGCCGCGACCGATATTTTCCAGCAACGATTCTCATTGGATCAGTCCTCGCCGATAGGAGGAGATCACTGACTGGGCAATGCCAAGTGACATCATGGCACTGATCGTTGATGAACCGCCGGAAGATATCAGCAGCAGCGGAATGCCGGTCAGCGGCATCGCCACCGTGACCCCGCCGATATTAAAGAAGATATGGATCATAAAGTACATGGCGACACCGACTAAGATGATCTTCGCCTTTTCATTATGTATCTTCTGTGCATATTTCAATAAACGAAAAATAATAATGCCGAAAAGAATGATCATGACCAAGAAGCCGACAAAGCCCAATTCCTCCACTAAGATCGAAAGAATCGAATCTGTCGATGCAGCGGGGAAATCTGTATACTTGCGCACACTGTTTCCCAGCCCTCTGCCGAACCAGCCGCCGCTCGCAAAAGCGATCAGGCCATTGACCAGCTGATAGCTGGAATCATATTTATCCAAGAATGGATTGACCGCTGAAATGAAGCGCTTCTTCTGATAGCCATCCGGCAGGGCATTGATCAAAGCTTCGCCGAATTTTGTATAGACTAACACAAAGATGCCGATGACCAGCAGTGCGATCATGCATCCAGCAGTGATCTTCAGCCATTTCAGCTGCGGATTGGTTGGAATCATGACAATAATGAAAGTGATCAATGCAATCACCATAGCTGAACCAAAATCCTTCTGTACGAACAAGACAATGCAGACATAGCTGCCAATGCTGAGAACAGGGATCTTGATCAGATTCCAGATATGATGATACTTCCGATGATTGTCACCGAAGTACGCCGCCACAGTCAGAATCGATGTGATCTTGGCAAATTCAGCCGGCTGAACGCCGATCTCAATACCCGCGACCGTGATCTTCCACCACGCATGGGCTCCGCCCGTTGCCGGGAAAGCCAAGCAGGCAAACAGCGCCGCAATCGTAATAATGATCAAGGAAGCGAAATGTTCGCTCTTTAAAAAATCAAGCGTGAACTTCTGCGCCATCCAGGTCATCGCTATATATCCAATTGATACAAACAGAAGTTCTTTGATCACTGTTTTGATCAGAACAGATGGATTGGAAACCGACTGTCCCATGGATGCACTGGTGACCATCAAGATCCCGTAGAAAACAAGCAGGACCATGGCTGCATAGATCCAGCCGTCGAATTTATACGGCATTTTAATATTGAACTTTAGTTTTCTTTTTGTTTTATTTGCTGTGCTCATTGCTGTCATCGCAGAAATTATATCAAATTCCTTTCTTCTTTTCATAATTTTGAAGCGATTCCTTTGACATATTGCACATGACTCACTAAAATAATTCCGAGGTATAGTGAATGCTAATTAATAATGAAACAATCATCAAAGATCCAAACCCGATCATTCGCGAAAAATCAGAGCCCGTATCCCTTCCGCTCAGTACAGAAGATGAGAAGCTGCTGCGGGATCTGTTTCAATATGTCAAGGACAGTACGGATGAAGAAAAAGCAAAAAAATTGGACCTGCGTCCAGCCGTAGGCATCAGTGCCATTCAGGTCGGTGTCAGAAAGCAATTGACCGCTGTCATTGTTGAAGATCGTGATAAGAATGATGTGCCGGAACATTATGAGTTCATGCTGGTCAATCCAAAGATCATCTCTTCTTCGGTTCAGAAAGCATATCTGAGCGGTGGTGAAGGCTGTCTGTCTGTTGTCCAGGATCATGAAGGATATGTTGTCAGAAGTGCCCGCGTTACCGTAAAAGCATTTGATCTCCTGCAGAATAAGAACATTACGATCCGTGCCAGAGGATATCTGGCCATTGTTCTTCAGCATGAACTGGATCATTTTAAGGGTACGCTTTTCTATGACTATATTGATCCAAAGCATCCAAATAAAGAAGTTCCAGGGGCACTCGTTATTTAGTGTTTCTGTGCGAAAGCTTTTTTGATGTGCTATACTTTATGAAGTTAAGCATTCTATTTAAAGAAATGAGGTAAAAAATATAATGGAAGAAACATCAAACGGAAAACGGCCAAACCGTCCTGTCCGCTATTCTCACCTTTCTGAGCCTGATCTGATCGGACATGCGATCGACCATAAGAAAGACACATTGGTCTATGCTTTGGGCGGTCTGGGCGAGATTGGTAAAAATATGTACTGCATTGAACATGATGATGAGATCATCATCATTGACTGCGGCATCTTGTTCCCAGAAGATGATCTGCTTGGCGTAGATTACGTCATTCCGGATTACACATACTTAGTTAAAAATCAGCAGAAGATCAAAGCACTTGTCATCACGCATGGTCATGAAGACCATATCGGCGGCATTCCTTTCTTTCTGCAGTCGATCCATCTGAAAGAGATCTATGCACCGCGCTTTGCGAAAGCGCTGATTGAAAAAAAACTGGAAGAAAGACGCCTGTCACGTTCCTGCAAGATCGTTGAGATCAATGCAGATTCAAGAATACGTACAAAGTATTTCAGCATCGGCTTCTTTGATACGGTCCACTCGATCCCGGATTCCTTAGGAATCTTGGTCAATACACCGAACGGAAGAATTGTTGAGACCGGCGACTTCAAGTTCGATCTGACACCTATCGGCAAGAATTCTGACTATCAGAAGATGGCATATATCGGACAGGTTGGCGTTACTCTGCTCATGAGCGATTCCACCAACTCCGGTGTAGCCGGTTCTTCAATTTCTGAAAAGGTCGTGGCAAATTCTATTATGGAACAGATGCGAAAGACACCGGGAAGACTGTTAGTCTCTACCTTTGCATCCAATGTCTACCGTATCGCTCAGATCTTAGAATGTGCTGTTGCATGCAACAGAAAGATCGCCGTCTTCGGCAGATCTATGGAAAACGTAACTGAGATCGGCAGAAATCTAGGCATTATCAAGATCCCCGACAGTTCCTTTATTTCGGGCAATGAACTGAACACGCTGCCAGCCAATCGCATCTGTATCGTCTGCACAGGTTCACAGGGTGAACCAATGGCTGCTCTAAGCAGAATTGCCAATGGGACGCACCGCTTTATCAAGATCATTCCAGGCGACACTGTCCTCTTCTCTTCCAATCCGATTCCTGGCAACGGTGTCTCTGTTTCCGGTGTCATCAATCAGCTGACCAGAGTCGGTGCCAATGTAGTAACGAATTCTCCATTGACTTCCTTCCATACAACAGGCCATGCACCGGTCGAAGAACAGAAATTGATGCTGAACCTGATCAAACCAAAGTACTTTATGCCGAACCATGGTGAGTATAAGATGCTTGTCCAGCATTCTCATACGGCTCAGGAAACAGGTGTGCCAAAAGAGAACTGCTTTATCTGTTCAAATGGCGATGTGCTTGTTCTGAGAAACGGCGAAGTGTTTGAGGCAGATGAAAGGATCCAGACAGATGCGATCTATGTAGATGGCAATGATGCTTCTGGTCTGAGCACTTCAGTGATCAAGGACCGTAAGATCTTGGCTGAGAATGGGCTTGTTGCTATCATTGTGACAATTGATTCCCGCTACAATAAGATCCTATGCCGGCCAAACATTGTTTCCCGCGGATTTGTGTATATCAAGGATTCCCAGACCCTTCTTAAAGAAGCAGAGCTTGTTGTTTATGAGGCATTAAAGAAAAAGATGCAGCAGAGAACTACCTTCGGTGAACTGAAGAACTGCATCAAGACTTCTTTGGAACCATATCTCTTCAAAAAGACGAATCGCAATCCTATTGTGATCCCTGTCATTCTGAATCAGAAAGCAGCTATGGAAGAGATCAAGGCAAAGTCAGCTGCCCATACAGCTCCTAAAAAAACTAGAGCTCCCCGCAAAAAAGCAGTACAGGCATAATCATATATAGGTTCTCTTGACAGAGAGCCTTTTTTATAACGTCAATTATCTTAAGCAGTCAATAAAAAAGCCATCAGATGGCTTTTTCACTGCAATGGTTCCAATGCTACGATTTCCTGCGGCACGGCATCTTCATCAAAGACCATATCTGTCTCAGATAATATTTTGAGACTTGGGATTTCTTTCTTTATCTGTTCAAGATCTTCTAAGACATCATATCCCTGATTGCCTCTGCGATAATGCATTACAATATTTAGCGGCGCATGGACTTTATCAATGATCTCAGAAGCCTGCAAAGCATCAATGGTATAGTATCCGCCGACCGGAATCATCAGCACGTCTGCTTTCTGCAGTGCTTCATACTCTTCTTCGTTCGGCATTCTGCCGATGTCTCCCAAATGCACGATCGTAGCGTCTCCGACTTTCAGAAAGGTCATATTGGTAAATCCCCTTTTGGCTCCGTGCACATCATCATGCGGCACCGACGCACGGAACAGCGGAAAAGGATCCCTTTCTGCCGATTGGATCAAATATGCGGCATTATGATCTGTATGCTCGTGTGAACAGTATACCGCATCGCTGCGGATACCAGCAGGCAGCTGCAGGCCTGGTACTGCATCCGTATCATAAGGATCGAATACAGCACTGTGTCCTTCATAGCTTACCTGAAAGCAGGAATGCCCATAATACTGGATCTTAATTTCTGACATATATGCCTCCTCTTTTCTTTGCAAAAAGAATGTGCCTATCGACACATTCTTTCTCTTTACTTGACTTCAATGATCTTCATCATGTTGGCAGAGCCTTCACCGGTCGGATAGCCGGCAGAGATAATGATCAGCTGCCCCTTCTTGACACCGTAATCCTTAGCAAACAATGTAGCCAGATCATCATCATTGGTCATCTGATTCTGTACATCGCTGACAATCGGCATCACGCCCCAATAGCTCTCCAGCTTGCGCTGTGTATCCTTTGTAAAGGTTACCGCAAGGATCGGAGCCTTTGGTCTGAACTTTGAAATACGGCGTGCCGTTGTGCCTCCCTGTGTGAAGACAACAATTGCACCGATGTTATCCAGTGTCAGTGTTGCATCTGAAATAGCAATTGATACTGCATCCTGAACGGTCTTGTTAGATGTTGTCTTGAGCCAATCCAAACGATCTCTGTATGGAAGGATCTTTTCTGCTTCCTCAGCGATCTCGCTCATGGTCTCGCAGGATTCAACTGGATAATCACCGGCAGCCGATTCAGCGCTCAGCATCACGCCATCCGAACCATCCAAGACTGCGTTGCAGACATCAGAAGCTTCTGCTCTTGTGCAGCGCGGATTGTGCGTCATAGAATCCAGCATATGCGTAGCCGTAATGACTGGCTTGCCATAAATATTCGCCTGATGGATGATATGCTTCTGATAAACAGGTACCAGCATCGTTGGAATCTCAACACCAAGATCGCCGCGGGCTACCATGACACCGTCAGCAGCTTCCAGAATGGAATCGACATTGTCATAGCCTTCCTGGTTTTCAATCTTGGCAATAATATTGATCCTAGGTTTTCCTTCTTCAATGCAGAGCTTGCGGATCGAATTGATATCCGAAGCTCTTCTGGTAAAGGAAGCAAAGATGAAATCTACATTCTGCTTGCAGCCAAAACGAATATCTGCTTCATCCTTCTCAGACAGGAATGGCATTGAAAGCTTGACCCCTGGCACATTGCATCCCTTATGTGAAGAGATCGGTCCTGCAACCTCAACTCTGCACTTCATTTCTTTGCCATCATTTTCAAGAACCGTAAGCTTCATCTTGCCATCATTGATCAGGATGCAGTTTCCCTGCTTCAGATCTTCAAACAGCTCTGGGACTTGAATATGGAATCTCTCATGTGTTCCTTCAATATCGGCCTTTTCCAGATAAACGATCTCACCGATCTTATATTCTTCTGTATCATTCTTGAAGTTTCCTAAACGGATCTCCGGTCCTTTGGTATCCAAAGCAATCGCTAGATTAATACCTGTTGTCTCTGATACATGACGGATCATCTTGACTCTCTTGCCATGTTCCTCATGTGTGCCATGGCTGAAGTTCAAGCGGGCAATGTTCATGCCTGCTTCCGCCAGTTTTGTCAAGGTCTCCTCATTTTCAGACGCTGGTCCGATTGTGCAGACTACTTTAGTTCTCTTAAATAAATGTGCATTCGTCATACGTATTTTCCCTTTTCTCCTTGTTATACTAAGCGATCAAATAAGCGATACAGCTGTTTGCGATTCTGACGAGGTCTTTCCAATGCTTCATTGATCGGCATTGATGTGATCTCATTGTCAATGATACCGACACAATGACCGCCAATGCCCTCCATCAGCAGATCCACTGCCTTCTCGCCCATGCGGGACGCCAGCATACGGTCTGTCGGTGTCGGTGATCCGCCTCTCTGTATATGACCTAATACGGTCGCTCTTCCACTGAAGTTCGTGTGCAAAGATACCTTCTTTGCCAAAGCATCCACATCACAGATCTTCTCTGAAATGATCACAATGGCATGGTTCTTCTTTACAGCATCGCTCAGATAACGCAGCTTTTCCAATACTTCCAATTCATCATAGCCAGTCTCCGGAGAAATGACCATTTCTGCTCCGCAGCTGATAGCTGTATATAAAGCCAGATCACCGCAGTGATTGCCCATGACCTCAACAATGGAACAGCGATGATGTGAACTCGAAGTGTCTCTTAATTTATCAACGTTTTCAACACAGGTATGCAATGCGGTATCAAAACCGATGGTAAAGTCTGTGCCGGGAATATCATTATCAATGGTGCCTGGCAGACCAATGCAGTTGATTCCCTTCTTTGTCATGGCAAGTGCACCGCGGTAGGAACCATCTCCACCAATGACAACAAGTGCATCTATCCCTGCATTCTTCAGATTCTTAATGCATGTATCCTGTGTCTCTTCTTCTTTGAACTCAGGCAGACGGGCCGAACCAAGCTTTGTGCCGCCCCGATCCAGAATATCCGATACATCTGTACGCGACATAGGCTGGAAGTTTGCGTCCAAAAGTCCGCGATATCCATCCCGTACGCCCACAACCTCGACGCCATTATTCAATGCAATTCTTGTTACAGAGCGGATGGCCGCATTCATTCCAGGCGCATCTCCGCCGGACGTAAGAACACCAATTTTCCTCACCATACCCATGCCTCCAATTCAGCCTTATTTTATCATTATGCAGTTCTATTTGAAAGAAATTTCAAACTATTTCCGACGATCTTTTCCCGTAAGCGCTTCAATTTCACACATCGTTCCGATTCTCTCCAAGATACGTTCTGCCTTGAGCTCATCTTCACTTCCTTTAGCTGAAAAAGTCAGATGTATTTTTAAAGAATCCAGATCGCAGTTGGATGTGAACCAAGTTGCCAAGGAAGCGTCATACCGTGCATTCAGAAGCGGAAGCAGGATCGAATCTCGGTTCCATGCGGTGACGCTCTCCGCGCCGATATCATCAATGACCAGAAATTTCACTGCCTTCAGCCGTTCCAATTCACTGCGATATTCATTGTTCATGACCATGCTGGCCATCCGCATGCAGAAAGAAGGATAGTGGATAAAAGCAACATGTTCATTATTCCGTGCATGATCATTGCATGCCCCTGCCGCAAGATATGTCTTGCCCGTTCCCATATTGCCATACAGGTACATACTGCCATAAGCTTCACTGCACTGCAGGACTTTTGTCAGCACCTTGGCATATTCCTGCGATTCCTTGGTGATATCAATATCGGCCAGCGATACGGTACGCATATTCTTCGGCAGATCATCCGAAGCATAGTTCTTCATATGTGCTTCGGCTTCAAGCTGCTTTCGCATATACTTGCATGCCTTCATTGATTTTTTCAGCATGCCATCTTCATGTATGCTTGAAAAATAACCAGCTGTCTTCTGCCTGCAGAAAGTCAATCCGCGGCATCCGATGCATGGTTCAAATTCATTCAGCCAAGCATGCAGCGTCCAAGGATACTTTTCAATACATGAAGCATCAATATCTCCGCGCTCAATTAAAGAATGGATCTGCGGATCCTGCTTCAGCGACTGGACAAGTGCCTTCGTGTCCTTCACCATTTCCGCCGTTTTCTCCGGTGAAAAATGAATTGTAAAATCAGCCTTTTCCATACTTGTTCCGTTCCTTTATCTTCTTCTGCATTTCCTTCAGCTGTTCAATCTGCTCTTGACTTGCCTGCGGATCTTCTTTGATCCCTTCGGCCTTCTGTTTCTTCATATACTCCGGCATTTCAATCTTCACATGAGCACGATTCCGACTGACCATCTTCAGCTGCTTCTTTGTTTCCAGCAATGCCTGTTCCTTTGTTGCAATACCATCTCTTGCCCATTCACCAGCGACCATATCCACAAACTTCGGGCTCAGGCGATTCTGCGATACCTTCAGAATATATTCCAGCATAATATTGATCACCGTATTTGAAAAATGCATTTCCGTGCTCAGACGTTCGACCAGTTTCTTATCCGTATAGGATACCGGAACGCCATTCTGCTTTGACTGCAGGAAAGAGACCGGTGAGATCTCATAAGGATCATTGCCTGTCACCGCATCAGACTCTGCTCGGGCTGCTTTGATCTTCAGCTTCTCGCTGTCAAATTCCATCGTGCTCAGATGAACGCACTCCTTTGTAAGGATGATCATTCTTTCCGGTGACAATCCATAAACGGTCGCCAATCTTCCGATCAGTGCCATGTTATCCTGACTGCGCAGTTCAATGGGAAAGACAAGTGCTGTACATTTCGCCAAGAAACGTTCATAGTCAAAATTGATTGCAGCATCCTCTGAACTGAATACATACTGAGGCTTCACTTCCGCATAGGCAATAGTGCGATCGTAGTCTTCTGTCTTCAGATTTTTAATTGCGTGCGTCACATCTTTATATCCCTGCAGCGATACTGTACCGCCCATTGCTTTGGTCAGTGATACTTCCGTCTGCCCCTGTCCCATGATTTTCTGATATCGGGATATATAAAAACCATTTGTTGAAAAATCCTTGGCACTTAAAGGAAGATTCAGCAGAAAGATATAGCTGCTGTGGCTTTCATCTTCTTTTTTATATGTGCGCAGAAGCATATATTCTTCCAGCTTCGCACAGGCTTTCGCAAAAGTTGCTGCCGGTATCCCCGTCAGCGCAAAGATGCGCTGAAAAGAATCCCGCCCATGCGTGCTCTCAGCTTCCGCAGCTAAGGTAAGATAGACCAGTACGGCATCACTTCCAACCAATGGCTGATACAGCGTCATGAGCGTACGGAGCGCTTCCTGCGAAATGCCATGCATGCACTGCGAACAGTATTCATCTTCATCTTTGATCTCCATGCCGGCACTCCTTTCTCAGCTCTCTGAGCCATTGATTGACCTGATTTTCCAATGCCGCGCGATCGCCGTCATTGACAATGACCTTATCTGCTTTCTGTTTCTGCAAATCTTCATTTACTGCCGCTCTGTATCTCTGTTCTGCTTCTTGTTCCGTATAGCTGCGATCGTGCATCATACGTTCCACCGCTGTTTTCTTTGAGCACGATACCGTGCAGATCATATCAAATTCATTTTCCCAATGTGCCTCAAACAGAAGAGGAACCTCTGCAAAAACGAGTTTCTGTTCAGCCTGCGTATGAAAGAAACGATGCAGACAATCTCTGACAAAAGGATGAACAATCGCATTGACAGCTTTTCTTTTATCCTCATCCGCAAAGATGATTTCCGCCATTGCATGCGGATCAATATCACGATCTGCCTGCAGAACACCCTGCCCCAATATCTGAACCAGAGGTCCATAGCAGACATTTCCGGAATGCAGAGCCATTCTGCTGCAGCCATCCGCATTGAATACCGGCATGCCATGATGCCGCAAAATAAGTGAGACAGATGTCTTTCCTGATGCAATCGTTCCTGTAATGCCAATTTTCTTCATGGCTTTCCTTTCACATTAATGCTGACAGTGCGGACAGTAGTAGGAACTTCTGCCGCCGATATACTTCACCTTGATCTCGCCGCCGCATCTTGCACAGATCTTCTGCATATGCACGGTACAGGATGTCTGAAATCTGCCGGTGACTCCCAAAGACGACGTATAGGAGCGTATCGTTGTACCGCCCGCTGCAATGGCAGCTTTCAGGATCCTTTGCGTTTCATTGACGATATGCTCTTCGTCTTTTTTGGTGATGCTGGCGCAGGATCTTCCTGGCCGCAGATGGCATGCTGCTAAGATCTCATCCGCATAGATATTTCCGATTCCTGCAACGAAGCTCTGATCCAGCAGCAGACTTTTCAGCGGTGTCTTTTTCCCCTTTCGGAAAGCATGCACATAAGAAACATTGAAGGCCTGATCAAAAGGTTCTGGGCCGAGATCTTTATAATGACTGAAGTCATGATCCTTTGCTAAGATCTCCATGCGGCCGAACTTTCTAGTATCATTGTACCTTAACTGCATACCATTGTTCAGATCAAAGATCACATGCATATGCTTCGTGATCTCTGCGCTGGGCGGCTGAATATAATATTTGCCTTCCATTCTAAGATGAGAGACAAGCGTCAGATCGCTCATGCGAAAGATCAGATATTTTCCTCTTCTTTCAAATCCGCAGAATGTCTGTCCGCGCATCTGTTCTTCAAACTTTCGTGCATCGCCGACAATGATAGGATCATAGCGCACCTGGACCTTTGTAACAGTGCATCCGCCGATCTGTTTTTCCAGAGTCCGTACGACCGTTTCTACTTCCGGAAGTTCAGGCATTACTTTGCCTCATACCAATCGCGGCCAATGGAACATTCTGCGGTCAGCGGAACACGCAGGCTCATCGCATTGCTCATGCCATCATCGATCAGTTTTTTCATGATCTCAATTTCATCTTCCGGCACATTGAAGATCAGTTCATCATGCACCTGCAGGATCATCTTTGATCTGACGCCTGCTTTCTTCATCGCCTCATGAATATGGATCATAGCGATCTTGATCAGATCTGCTGCCGATCCTTGGATAGGTGCATTCATTGCCGCCCGTTTGCCGAATTCCTGGACCATATGATTCTTATCATGGATCTCCGGAATATCTCTTCGTCTGCCGCAGATCGTTGTGACATAGCCATTCTTCTGACACTCTTCCACGATGCCATCCATGTATCTGCGGATGCCAGGATATTTTTCATAATACGTATCAATGAACTGCTTTGCTTCTGCTCGCGTTGTCCCTAACTGCTGCGCCAGTCCAAAGTCAGAAATGCCGTAGACGATACCAAAATTCACCACTTTCGCGCGCCGTCTCATCAACGGTGTTACATCTTCCATCTTCACACCGAAGACGTCCATCGCAGTCTTTGTATGCACATCAATGCCGCTGTTAAAGGCATCGATCAGGCCTGGTTCATCTGCCATATGTGCCAGCATACGCAGTTCGATCTGATGGTAATCAGAAGAGATCAGTACACATCCCGGATCCGCCAAAAAAGCTTTGCGGATCTCTCTTCCCTGCTCATCGCGCACACTGATGTTCTGCAGATTCGGTTCCGAAGAAGAAAGCCTTCCGGTCTGGGTCGCGCATTGATTGTAGATCGTATGGATACGCCCATCTTTTTCTATATATTTTTTCAGGCCTTCCGCATACGTACTGTAGATCTTTGAGAGCTTGCGGTATTCCAAGATCTCTTCAATGATCGGATGAATGCCGACCAGCTTCTCAAGCTTATCTGCTGCGGTACTTCTTTTCTTTCCGCTCGGCAGTGCCAAGTCATCATACAGGACATCGCCAAGCTGCTTGGTCGAATTGATATTGAATTCCCTGCCTGCTTCTTTGTAGATCTGCTCTTGCAGCGCATCGATCTTCTCTCTCGTTTCACAGGCAATACGATTCAGTACTTTGATGTCACATGCAATGCCTTCCTGTTCCATTTCATACAGGATCACGCTCAATGGCATTTCAATCTTCCGGTATAGATCCGTCATATGATATTCGGCAATCTTCGCAATCGTCATATCATACAATTTCCTGACATTGCATGCATTGGCACATGCATATGCACATTGTTTTTCTTCATCAATGAACAGGACCGGCTTATTTGCTTTGCCATAGACATCTTCAAAAGATACATCCGTGCTCAGGCTGTAATGTTCCATGATCTTGCTGGTGCTGGTCAGCGTACTGTCTGCTAAAGAAGCCAAGATCATTGCATCATCATGAAAGCATATATTCATGCCTGCACGCTTCAGCAGATGCATCGCCCGCTTGATATCGTAGCCGATCTTATGAGGTTCTTCCTTCTGCAGATAAGAAAGGAATTCACTGTCCTTCATCATATCTTCAAAGGAAATATATACAGTTCCTTCTTTGCTGCAGACACCGAAGCCATGGATCGATGCATGTGAAAATGATCCCTGATCTTCATCTAAAAAGATCACCGTTTCATCCTGCTGAAAAGAAGCTGGGATCTTTTCTGTTCTATGAAAAGAAACAGAAGGCTTCGCCTCCTCGTCTGCTTCTGAAGAAACAGCAGACGAAGAACACAGTTCCTGATACTTATTTGCTAAAGCATTCATATCCAAAGAATGCAGATACCTGATCATGCCTGCATAGTCGCAGGTATAGATGCAGTCTTCTGTAGTGAGTGCCAATGGAACATCACGTCGGATCGACGCTAGTTTTTTAGACAGCAGAGCATTGTCATGATTCGCCTGTACTTTCTTCCCTAAAGCACCCTTGATCTCCGTATCATGTGCCAGCACTTCTTCAACACTGCCATACTGTTCCAGCAGTTTTACAGCTGTCTTTTCACCGACTCCCGGTATACCAGGATAATTGTCGCTGGCATCGCCCATCAGCCCCTTGAGATCAATGATCTGCATCGGTTCAATACGATAATCGCTGCAGATCTTTTCCGGGGTCATCGCATCCATCTCCGTGATTCCTTTCTTCATCAGAAGAACGGTCGTACTGTCATCTGCCAGCTGCAGCATATCATGATCGCTAGTCAGAATGTATGTCTCATAATCAGGGGCATTCTTGGATGCTGTCCCAATCAGATCATCTGCTTCTATATCAGGCATTTCTGCCCACTTCACGCCAGCCGCATCGCAGAAATCTCTGACCAGTGAGAACTGCGGCACCAGATCATCCGGTGCTGGTTTTCTGCCGCCCTTATAATCCGCATAAAGCTCATGGCGAAAGGTATGCTTTCCAGCGTCAAAAGCGACTAATACCGCTTCCGGTTTCACAATCTCCACAGCCTTCTGGAACATCGTGATAAAACCATAGACCGCATTTGTCGGAATGCCCTTTGATGTTGTCATCGGCCTGCCATATGCAGTTGCGTAATATGCACGGAAAAGCATGCTGTTGCCATCAACTAATAAGAACTTTTTCATTCTGCCTCCTATTTGCTTACCGGGATCGCACTTGCTTTCATTGTCTGCAGCCCCGCCAGATTTTCATACATGATAGAAAGATAATCCTTGCCGCTTTCTGTCTGTGATATAGAAAGTGCACTGAGATTGGAAAGGTCTACTCTGCTCAGGCCAAGATCATTTGCTACGCGATAGAACAGTGCGCTCATCTCCTCATTCAGATTGGATTCATAAACAATATATTTCACGCCGTCTTTTTTGATCCTTGCCTCAATTGCCGCAAGCTGCTGTTCATTCGGCAGTACGCCATACTTTGATAAAACAAGCGGATAGACATGAAATCCATATGTTTTCTGCCAAGATCCATAGCTTGCCGTCACTGTCACAAATGAGATCATCTGCTTCTTCTGCGAAAGAGCAGCTCCATATTCCTGATACTTAGAATCCAAGTCGATCAGTTCCGTTTGCAGCTTCAGATAATTATTCTGATACACGTCCGCATTGGCTGGATACGTCTTCTGCAGCCAATCCCGGATATTCTTTGCCATTGAAAGCATCGAGATAGGATCATTCCAGAAACAAAGATCTTTTGACATCATATCAATATTGTCAAATACCTTTCCTTCATAGTATGCAGATTCAATATATTTCTTTTCCCCATCTGCGATCACTGCGCTGTAGCGATTGAAATTGTATACCGCATTCATACTGGAAAGATCCTCTTCATCTGTACCGCTGTCGGAAATGGTCTTCCCCATCACTGACAGATACGGTTCCAATCCCCCAATATGGAAAAAGGCTTTTGAGCTTTTCAGAAGATCTCTGTAATTAGATTTCAGGACAGCGCTCTGCACAACTGCTGGCTGTTCTTCACTCTGCACCGTCACTGTTGAAAGTGTATTGCCGCTGATCACATTCAGCAGCCAGCCGATGGGATAGATTGAATATGCAATCGTTCTCTTAGCGGGGGAACAGGCCGTGAAAAGAGGAAGGCACAGACAAGCTGCTAACAGCATCTTCCCGACCTTTCTCATTTTTGATTCTCCATTTTTTCCTGTGCTTCATGATCTTCATGGAAGCGAAGAATGATCACACGCAATGCCAAGTAGACAGGGATCGCAATGATGACGCCGACACTGCCAAACAGGACCCCGCCGGCAAAGACAGAGAAGATGGCCCATAATGGTGTTACATGCGTATTATGCGAATGTACAAACGGTGCCAGTACATATTCATCCGTACTGCTCATGATCACAATTGCGATCACTAAGAAGATCACGTTTCCCGTCGGCAGCGAAAGGGCTGTAAAGATACCGATGACATTGGCAATCGTCGGACCGATATACGGAACAATCAATGCTAAGCCGGTGATCAGTCCCATGATCAGCCAATCCTGATGGCCTACCAGCAGATACAGCAGTGAATACTCTATAAAGTGCAGAATGATCAGGATCAGAAGAGAACGGATATATAAACTCTCTTCCTCATTGATTGCAAACACGATCTCATTGCAGCGCTTTGACACACGGTAAGATACTTTTGCAACGCCAGCACGGATCTTTTCCCAGCTGAAGCACATAAAGATGGAAACAACGATAGCAATCACAGCATTTGCCAATACAGACATCGCCGTTGTCAGAATATGCGGCAGACTGTCCGAAAGATTCGGGATCAGCTTCTTCACTGCTGTCAAGGCATCAACGCCTTCATTGACAAAGCTGTCGAGCCAGCCGCCGGAGCCGGTGCTGGATATGCTTGATACTTTATCCTGGAGCCATTGCATCGAGTTAATGATACTGCTGATGAAATCACCGGCCCGATTGACGATCATAGGTACCAGGCTGTAGATCAGCCAGAAGATAAACAGTGCAATCAGTACATACAGCAAAGGTATCATGATCTTTCGAGAAATGCCATGTTCCTCACCGAAACGAATCGGACTGCGAAAAATATACGCAATAACAAAACCAATCACAAATGGTGCGATCACCGACCATACCGTGTTCAGAATACCAAGCCAGATACCGCTTGTCGCCTGAAAAAGCCAGACGATGCCCATGACCAAAATGATCTTGATCAGCTTCATCAGAGAGAAATCACGGTATATCGTATCATTGATCTTATCAACAAGTTTCATCAGCGTACCTCTTGCATTATTTTAACATTAATTTCGCAACTCATCCATGATTCCTGCCCGTGAAAAAGAAAACCAGGAGCTCTGGGTAATGATCAGATGATCATCAATCTTGATTCCCATCAGAGATGCACTCCTGATCATGAGCGAAGTCACCTGAAGATCTGCTTCTCCTGGTTCTAAAGAACCGCCGGGATGATTATGCACAATGATCATACTGACCGCCGACTCCTGCAATGCTTCCCGCAGAATATCTCTTGGATAGACATGGCTCATATTGATCGTACCGACAAACATTGTTCGAACTGAAAGTATATGATGGCTGTTATCAAGATATACTGCCAAGAACTTTTCCTGCACACAGGGACCAATCTCTTTCTGAAGCCATTTTACAAGATGCTCAGGCTGAGCGATGACATCCTGTTCAGCCGCTTTCTCATACAGCGTCCTTTTATTCAATTCCATACAGGCAAGCAGTTCAATTGCCTTCACATCCGAGATTCCTCGGATCTCACAAAGTTCTCTGCGGCTGATCCTTTCCAGGCCTTTCAATCCATCTGTCCGCATCAGCAGACGATCTGCGACCTCCAGGACCGATTCACCCTTTGTCCCGTTTCTAAGCAGGACTGCCAGCAGCTCTCTTGTACTAAGAGAGCCGACGCCGAACATCATTGCCTTCTCACGCGGTCTTTCACATCCCGGCATTTCTTTCATTATTGCCATTAAAAAAACTCCTCTCTCCCTTTATATTTGGGAAAGAAGAGAAATTTCTGCTGTTTCATTTAAATATCGCGGCAAGATCCTCCGGTTCGCTGCTTGGCAAACGTCTGATCTCCAAATGGCAGCCAAGATCCTGCAGCTTTCTGAGTGCCTGAACATCTTTTGCACTGACCGCCACACTCGGCGTCTTCTGCACACGATCCTCTTTCATGCATAGATTGCCGATATTAACGTTCTCGATCGGTACACCTCCTTGTTTCAGTGCCAAGAGATCTTCTGGGCTCTGTACAACAAGAAAGATCCGATACTCCTTCTCCATATGTGAAAAACGAACAATCGTTTCCGATATCGACCAATATCTTGTCTGTATCTCATTCGGCACTGCCATATCCATCAATCCCTGTGAGAAAGCACTTGCGGCCGCTTTGTCATTCGCTGCAGCAACCAGATCTGCTTTCAGAAAAGCACACCACTGCAGAAAGATCTGACCATGGATCAGACGATCGTCAATGCGAGTCAGCACAATAGAGGACATGATCAGATATCTCCATTATTATCAGTTTTTTCACTGAAGACATACTTCACGATCTGTTTTTTTCCTTCTTCTTCAGTCAGATCTGCCAGCATATCTACATCATTGACATAGCCTCTGGCACTGTCTGCCTGGATCAGCATGCCCAAATTTGTCCCGCATAAAATACGAATATCAAACTGATCTGCCAGCTCTTCACTGAGCTCAGCTGCTTCCTTAAATGGTGAGCCTCCTAAAACATCTGTACAGATCAGAATGCCATCGCACCCCTTCATTGATTCAATTACATCTTTTAAATGAAATTCCAGATCATCTGTGCTGTTTTCCAAAGCAAAATCTACGGCTTCGAAATACTCAGGTCTGCCTACCAGCAATGTGACAGCATCCTTCATCCCTGAAGCAAATGTACCATGTCCTGCTACAACAATTCCTATCATCCTGTCTTCTCCTTAATTCACGCCATACCATCCAATGCCTTCGGCTGACCATCCCAAAGTCACAAGCCAATCATTCTCAGCCAATGATTTTGTATAGTTATGTGTTCCTACACTTTCATTCGGATTGTATTGACGATACAGCGGTACGCTCTTTGCGTCATCTGAATACCAGCCGATGCCTTCGGATATCCATCCTAATGTCACAAGCCAATCACGCTCATTGACATTCATTGTATAGTGATGGTCGCCTGAATTCGGGTTGTAAAGACGGTAGACAGGTGAAGATGATGATGCCGGAGCTTTCCAGCCTATTCCTTCATAGACCCATCCAATATTGGACAAGTTATTTTTTTCATTGACATCTGCTGTATAGAAATGTTCACCGCTGTTAGGATTGTACAGACGATACATATCTTTTGCACTGCCAAGATCATGAATACCAGAACCATCTGAATTGATCAATGTCTTAACATCAGAAATCTTAATATAGCCTACCATTCCATTCCAATCGTAAGCCGCATACTGCTTATTATCCACATGCATCTGCGTACCATTGGATACATAGTCTGTTGACTGGATCTGATAGCAATCTCCTACTTTGCCTAAGATAACAACAGCCTGATTCTTTAAATAATCAGTATTATTGCCATAGCGATATGTGTAAAGTACAGAGGAACAGGCGGCATCTGTATAAACATTTGCTACTGTATCATTCAAAATACCAATGGTCGAAGACTGCGCATCTGTCAGACTGCCGTTATTACCTGAAGCATATTTATCAAAACGATAATAGATCGATGCCAAAGTCAATCCATAAGTAGCTGCCGAAGCATATTTTGTTGTAATACCTGCTCCTTTATTACCATATGCACCGCCATAATACCAAACACAGTCGGTATCTGTATAATACCTGAGCAGAAGTCCCATCTGATTGTTGATGGACTTTGTCACGCTTGCAAAATTCATGACGGAAGGTCCATCATCATAGGCGCCTACACCGAACAGATTGTTATAGTTCCTCGCATACCCGCTTGTGCCGTACGCAGACTCGCAACATGCCTGTGCGAAGACCATTGCCGCATTGATGCCATATGTATTCTGACCGTTGATAAATGCCGCTCCCATGTCCCATAATGCAGAAGAAGAATCATATCCCTGTTCACTCAGGAAGCTGTTGTAAATATCTGCAGAAATATTGGATCTTGTCCGCAGCGGCTGATAGAGATAATAGTTGTAATATGTCCCTGCTTTCTGCGCAAAGCTATAATCTGAATAGAAAGTCACATCATCCAAAGAATAGTAGATACTCCCTTCGCTCATCCAGGAAGCTGCCGGGCCCACGGCAAGATTGCCTGTAAACGACTGTGCATGGGTACCGTTGCCATTGCCTGGATAATCATTGAAGCCATGATATACAAGGTCCAGATAATTGCCATTGCGCACCACTTTATAATACGTGCTGTTTGGTATGACGCACCATGGATCCGTACCATCCGCTGCATTTCCAGCGACCCAGATCGGCAGATCATTCACAAAGAACTTCATCGGTATAAAATCAACATTGCTCATCGATACGGTGCCTTCAAAACCAAAGGCATTGACCAGAACACTGCCGTCTCCCGCACCATCATAATCAAGGGTATCTTCATAATACATTCCGCGATAATTCTGAATATACGTAGAAGCGGAAGAAGAAGCACCATAGCCATATACATTGACAGTTGATGAACCGCTGCGGAAACCTGATGTATATACAAAGCCGCTTGTCATGGCAATGATCTGATTGGCTGAATAGCTTCCTGCATGCCTTACAACAGCATCCGTTCCAGCTGCTCTCATCGCATTTTTAGCAGTAGAAAGATCAACGTAGCAGCCTTTATAGTCAAAGCCGCCATTGTCATTGATCGTATCGACCTCATACGAACTGCCGCAGTTCAGACTGTAATAGCCGTAGCTTGTTTTAGCCTGCACCGCAATTGTATTATGTTCAATGATTGGGACCATTGTTACAATCATTGCTAAGATCAGAATAAAATTTTTGATTTTTTTCATGACTGTCTCCTTAACCTAAACTTGCTGCCAATGATGCATTCTGACTTTCATCGCTCATCTGAAGATTCATTGTTCCGCTGATGGCCGAGATCGTATGTCCTGGATCCAGCAGGATGATAAAGATGTATCCATCTCCGGAAGCGCTGATCGACTGATTGATAATACTTGCCTGTACGGAAGTATGTACAGATGCTTTCTCAGCCTGAATGATGCCATTTTCACCGCCATCGAAAGATGCCGACACGATCTGCACAGACTGACCGCTCGGTGCTGTGACATGCACATGAAAGCCATACACTCTGGCCGTTGACGGCAGGAAATATGCTTCATCATTATCAGTCAGGACTTTTTCTGCATCAATTTCCGAAGCATGATCAATTGTGATGTTCAATGCGCTCTGTTCTGTTGGAGCAGCCGTTTCCGTCTTTTTCTTCAGTGCTTCTCCAATATGATCTGAGCTGGATAAATTGAAGGAAAGATCACAGTCTGCATTTAAATCGCATGTTACCTTGAGCGTTTCTGCATCTTTGTTCTTATAAGGAATAAACAGATTGGCATCTGTTTCTGTATCACTGCTGGTGATAATAGCATCCGCAATGCTAAGGGATTTTAAGCTGTATCCCTTTTCATTCAGTGCATCTGCATACTGGCTGACGGCTGAAAGCTTAATGCCATCTTCTGTCGTGAAATGATCAAGATTGAGATTGACAGTGCTCTTTGCTTTGATATGTGCCTTGGCTATGACAAAGCCAAAGTCTGTATCATTCAATGTATAGACAGAATATGAATTGCATTTCACGGTCATCTCTGCCTCCGCATCTGCACTGGAAGAAGCTGACGCACTGGAAGAAGCAGATGAGGTGCTTGATGCATCCGTATTTTTATTCTTATTCTGATTCAGCATGATCAATGCAATGCAGCCAACTGCGACCGCACTTGCTAAGACCGCGATCAATACGATCTTCATATTTCTTTTCTTTGTATCATTCAAGGCAGGATCCTCCTACTCACTTATTTTATTATATATAAAAATATTCAAAGAAAACAGGGCACAGGCCCTGTTTCATTCAATTCCATGCGGATTTTTTAAAGTAAAGTTCCATGAATCGCGGCACATATCATCAATGCCATACTGCGCTGACCATCCAAGCAGCTTCTTTGCTTTGGATGCATCTGCATAGCACTCAGCAATATCGCCTGGGCGTCTTGCCAAGATCTTATACGGCAATGTCTTTCCGCATGCTTTTTCATATGCATGCAGGACATCCAGCACAGAGTATCCGATTCCAGTACCAAGATTGATGTGTTCAACACCCTTGTGATGCAGTGCATAATCGACCGCACCGATGTGTCCTTTGGCCAGATCGACAACATGGATATAGTCTCTGACGCCTGTACCATCCGGGGTTGGATAATCATTGCCGAAGACACGCAGATATTCCAATGTTCCATTGGCAACACGAGCAATATACGGAACTAAGTTGTTTGGAATGCCATTCGGCACTTCACCAAGCAGTCCGCTCTGATGTGCGCCGATCGGATTGAAGTATCTCAGCAGCATGACGGACCAATCAGGATCCGGTTTTGCCGTATCTTCCAAGATCTTTTCATTCATCAGCTTTGAAGTCCCATATGGATTTGTTGTTCCGCCAACCTTGGAATCTTCCGTGATCGGACACTTTTCAGGATCGCCGTATACCGTTGCTGAAGAAGAGAACACGATGGTCTTGCATCCAGCTTTCTTCATCGCCTGATACAGATTGATCGAGCCCGTAATATTATTTTCATAATACAGCAGAGGCTTTTCAACAGATTCACCGACTGCTTTATATCCCGCAAAATGGATCACGGCATCAATGTGATTCTCCGCAAAGACACGGTCCAAGCCAGCCCGATCCAGAACATCCATATCATAGAACTTCGGTTTGATGCCGGTAATGGTCTGAATACGGTCCAATACAACTTTATTAGAATTGTAAAGATTATCTAAAACGATCACTTCATAGCCTGCCTGGATCAGTTCCACGCATGTATGGGAACCAATATATCCTGTTCCCCCTGTTACAAGAATTGCTGCCATAAATTCCTCTTTTCTTTTAGCTGAATAATCGGCTGATATCATTCCATGTTACAAAGATCATAAATCCGATCAGCAGTGCCCAGCATGCAATCATAATACCCATTTTCACCTTTTGATTCAATGGGCGATGCGCAATCCATTCAATGATCGTGATGATCACCTGACCGCCATCCAAGACTGGCAGCGGCAGCAGATTGAAGATTCCTACATTCAGGCTCAGCTCAGCGACCAAGAACATGAAGGCCGAAACACCCATGGACGCATACGTACCAGCCGCCTGATAAATGCCGACCGGTCCGCTCATCTGTTCCAATCCTGAGCCATGGAAGAATAATCCTGCCAATGTCGTAAACAGCAGCTTTGTAATGCTCTTCATTTCATAGCCGCCATAGTACCAGCAGTTGAGCAGATTGATATTGACCGTTTCTGCATCCGGTGCCACAATACCGATCAGATATGATTCTGTTTCACTGCTGTACTCTGGAGTCACCTGAATAACGATCTCCTGCCCATTGCGCTCAACGGTATATGTTTCCATTCCCGTGTAGTTATAACTGAAGGACTGCATATCGATATAGCTCTCTGGTTCTACACTAGAGCCATCTTCTTTCACGATCTTTTTGATTACATCACCAACTTCAAAGCCTGCCTTTTCAGCTGGGCTCCCTTCCGTGATCTGATCGACCACTGCCTTTGGCGATGTCGAGAACGTCCCATTTCCTAAGATAACAAAGCTGAAGATCAGAAAAGCCAGAACAAAGTTATTGAATACACCTGCAAGCATGACAATGATCTTCTGCCATGGCTTCTTGTCTGTCAGTCTTCTTCCCTCTGGCACAGAAACATCAGGATATGCCTCATCGCCATCCTGTTCTCCTGCCATTGCAACATAGCCGCCGATAGGAAGAGCACGGATCGAGAACTGTGTCTCTTTCCCCTGATGTTTAAAAATAAGAGGTCCCATGCCAAAGGAGAACTCATAGCACCAGACACCAAACAGTTTCGCTGCCAAGAAATGGCCAAGTTCATGGATCACAATGATCAGGCTCAGCAGGAGCAGAAAATAAATAATATTCATGAAATTCATTTAAATACGGTTCCTTTCAATTTGCGTTCGGGCAAAGTTTCTTCCCCAGACATCCCCATCCATCAGATCCTGCACTGTTTCAACTTCTTTAAAAGGTGCCAGATTTACAGCTCGAATGACGATTTCCTCAATCATTAAAAAGGGAATGATTCCCTTGCGGAAAGCAGCGTTGGCTTCTTCATTCGCACCGTTCATCACCGCATCCAGATTGCCGCCCTTTCTGCCAGCCTCATATGCTAAAGCAAGCAGAGGAAATCTTCTCACATCCGGCTTAGAAAAATGAAGCGAGCCTATCTCTGCCAGATCTAAGGGATGCTCCTGAGCCAAAGGATATCTCTGCGGCCAAGTCAATGCATATTGGATCGGCAGCCGCATATCTGCTGCACCCATCTGTGCAATGGTACTGTGATCCACATATTCTACCATCGAATGCACAACGGATTCTGGATGCATCAGAACATCAATATGATCATAGTCCATATCAAAAAGCCAATGGGCCTCCGTTACTTCAAAGCCCTTGTTCATCATTGTCGCACTGTCGATCGTGATCTTTGCGCCCATTGTCCAATTCGGATGATTCAAGGCCTGTTCAACAGTGACATCTTTCAGTTCTTCACGGTTCTTTGTACGAAAGCTGCCGCCGCTTGCTGTAATGATCAAGCGTTTCACTTCTGCATGGCGATTGCCTTGCAGACATTGAAAGATGGCACTGTGTTCACTGTCGATCGGATACAGTGAACGATGGCAGCGATGCAGTGCTTCATAGATCAGTTTGCCGCCCACGACCAATGTCTCCTTGTTTGCCAAAGCTACATCATGACCGCTCTCAATGGCTTTCAGCGTCGGCATAAAACCAACAAAACCGACCAATGCATTGACCAGCAGATCATATTCACATTTCTCAGCCAGCCAGCATAACCCCTCATCGCCATAAACAAAATGAATGTCAGGATAAACATGGGCAAGTTCAATAGCATCTTTCTCTTCCTGAACACAAATATTTTTCACCGGAGAATCCTTCAGGATCTCAGCAATTTTCTCAATATGGTGTCCCACACTGAAGGCAATGACTTCAAAATCAGATGGATGCTGATGCACTACATCTATGGTCTGCATACCGATGGAACCGCTGGCACCTAACAATACCAATCTCTTCATGCTACAACTCCCCATAAGATCATCATCGCATTGAAAGTCATTAAACAGAACACAATGGAATCAATGCGATCCAAAATACCGCCATGGCCTGGCAGAAAATTGCCAAAGTCCTTGATACCGAATCTTCTTTTGATACTGGAGAAACTGAGATCTCCTACCTGAGCAGCCAAAGGCAGAATAATGCTGCCGCAGATGATCAGTGAAAGCGGCAGGCTCTGCAAAGCAATCAGGCCATATATCAGAGAACCAAGAAACCCGCAGGCAAAACCTCCTACGGATCCTTCCCAAGTTTTATTCGGCGATACACGAGGGATCATTTTATGCCGTCCGAAATAGACGCCGAAAAAGTATGCACCGGTGTCGCACAGAATGCTTGCCAAAAGGATGAATACAAGCAGCAGCACACCTAAGTTATCCGCCCGATAGATCACGGCAACACAATGCATGGCCAAGCCGACTAAAGAAGTCAGCGCAAAAGGATAGACGACAGAATCCGTTGTAATATCTTTATCGATCAGTTCAATCGTAAACAGCAGTGCCAGCCAGATTGCTTCAATGGCTGCCACATGACTGTCCGGCACTAAGCACAGCCCCGAAATAGCCAGGATATTCAGCATGGTAAAGAACCAATGCGTCTTATGATCTACCAAGGAAGCAATCTCATAGGAAGCAATGCAGCTGATCACTAAAAGCAATGCTCGGATATACCATCCGCCAAGGAACAGCGGCGGCACACAGACGCAGACCAGCACCAAAGCCGTTATAATCTTGATGATCATTTTTTTAGACATTCTTTATACCTCCAAAACGCCGATCTCTTGTTTGATACTCTTTGATGCATTTCTTAAATACCTCTGGCGTAAAGGCAGGCCAAGCTTCCGGAACAAATTCCAGTTCTGCATACGCAATCTGCCAAAGAAGATAATTCGAAATACGCTGTTCCCCTGAAGTACGGATCAGAAGATCTACCGGCGGGAATCCCGCTGTCATCAGATATTTTTCAAATCCCTTTTCATCCAGATTAAGATCTGCTTTCCCTTCCTGGACATCCTTGGCATAGTTCTTTGCTGCTAAAAGTATTTCTCTCTGCGAGCCATAATTCATACAGATATTCAGATTCAGTCCTGTATTGTTCTTTGATTCATCCATCGCATCCTGCAGGACGCGATGCGTCGCTTTAGGCAGTTCATCCAGTTCACCTAAGATATTCATACGATACCCGCGGTCGAGAAATTCCTGCATATATTTTTTAAAGAAAACAGATGGAAGCTTCATAATATAATTCACTTCATTTGCACTGCGCTTCCAGTTTTCCGTTGAGAAAGCATAAAGAGTCAGATACTGAATGCCCAGATCAGATGCGGCAATTGCAATTGTTCTGACATTGTCAGAACCAGCTAAGTGACCGGCGGTCCTTGGCAGTCCCTGGGCCTGCGCCCAGCGTCCGTTGCCATCCATGATAATTGCTACATGCCTGCACTCTTTCATCGATCTTCCTCACTTATCAATGTCCATTATACCGATTTTGTGCTCTCTTTTACAGAGCAATGACCTAACCTATACAAAAAAGGAAATGTGCTGTATGATCAGCCATTTCCCCGTCAGTTCACTTATTCAGTACTTCTTTTTCCTTTGCTTTTGCCATGGTCTCGATCTTTTCACCATAGCGATCCGTCAGCTTCTGGATCTCTCCTTCCGCATCCTTTTCCATATCTTCGTCCAGTGACTTGTCTTTTTTGACAGCCGTCATTGCATCTCGACGTACACTGCGGATCTGGATCTTCGCTTCTTCTTCAACTTTGCCGACTTTCTTCGCCATTTCCTGACGCACTTCTCCCGTCAGCTGCGGAACATTCAGCCGTATCACAGCACCGTCATTCTGCGGTGCAATGCCAAGATCTGCTTCATTGCAGGCTCTTTCAATATCCTTTAATGAAGATGGATCATACGGCTTAATGACCAGCGTACGGCCTTCAGAAACAGAGATGCCCGCAATCTGATTCAGCGGTGTAGGTGAGCCATAGTAATCGACTTCCACCTTGTTCAGCATGTTTGCATTGGCCATACCGGTGCGGATCTGGTTCAATTCATTCTGGAAATGTTCGATGACTTTGTCCATTTTCTGTGTACTGCTGTCGATAATTGCATATGCCATGATCAGTTTTCCTCCTTGCTGATTACTGTACCAATCTTTTCGCCCTTCATTGCTTTAACGATATTTCCATTCTCATTCATATTAAATACCACAAGTTCCATGTTATTGTCCATGCACATCGATGCTGCTGTGGAATCCATGATCTCCAAGCCAAGATTCAGCACCTGTTTATACGTCAGATGATCATACTTTGTTGCACTCGGATCCTTCTTTGGATCAGCTGTATAGACCCCATCAACGCCATTCTTTGCCATCAGGATCGCATCTGCTTTGATCTCATTGGCTCGCAATGCCGCCGCTGTATCCGTGGAAAAATATGGTGAACCTGTGCCGCCGCCGAAGATCACAACTCTTCCCTTTTCCAAATGGCGTACAGCCCTTCTCTGGATGAATGGTTCTGCGATCTTATTCATTTCAACTGCTGTCTGCACTCTCGTATCTACCCCGACGCCTTCGAGCGCTGATTGGATAGCCAATGCATTGATGATCGTTGCCAGCATGCCCATGTAATCGCCCTGAACACGGTCAATGCCAATATCTGTCAATGTTTTCCCGCGGATGAAATTCCCTCCGCCTACGACAACTGCGATCTGCACTCCCAATGCCTGTGCTTTTTTGATCTCTTCTGCCAGTTTCTGCAGAACGATCGGGTCAAAATTTTTTTCTTTGCCTGACAGTGCTTCTCCACTGAGCTTCAACAGAACACGTTTATACATGATTATCCTCCAATATTTGCTGCTGATATTATACCATTGCCTATACTTCTTTTCATTTCTTTTTCACTGCTTTGCCATTAATATATAAGAAACAAGAGGATATGCGAATGACACAGTATGCAGTTGCCGATATTGGTTCCAATACCATGGTCCTGGTCATCTATGAGCTTCATGATGGCCATCCCGTACAGATCTATCACGAATCTACACCAGCTCACTTGATCGAGCACGTCAATGATCAGGGACAGATGTCCCTGCAGGGCATACAGAAAGCATATGACGTACTGAAGACCTATCAGAAGATCTGCGATGAAAAAGCCATTGCTTTCCGCTGGGCAGATATCACAGAACCATGCCGCATCCAGAATCAGAGATCCCTCGTGGAAGCTCTTTCCAGCTGTTCCTTTGAGATTTACCCCCTTACCGGATATGAAGAAGCAGCCTGTGATTATATCGGTTCTAAAAACAGCTGGCCGGAACAGAAAGACGGTATTGCTTTTGATGTCGGCGGCGGTTCTACTGAATTGATCGCCTTCCGCCATGGTGAGATCTTAGATGCCCTGTCTTTTCATCTTGGCTGTGTACGCTTAGCGCATCTCTCCTTGGATACACCGGAATGCAGAGAACAGCTGCTCATTGCGCAGAAAGATCATCCTGCTTTTCAATCACCTGTCCTGCAGCTGATCGGCATTGGCGGCACCATGCGAGCGGCAGGTCTGGCGGCGAATGCGATATATCATACCGGCAATGTGCTCTCCAGCAATGATCTGCGACAGTTCTATCTCGATTTAGTGAGTGGCGATCCGCGAGCCACGGCAGCCATGCAGCAGCATGTCAGAGAATCCCGTCAGTCAGTATTTCTTCCTGGCGTACATATGATCTTAGAGATCTGCGCTCTCTTCTCTGCCCAAAAGATCCTGATCTCTGATTCTGGGATCCGCGAAGGTTTTCTGCAGATGTGCATTGATAAGCACAAAGTGATAAAATAGTATGGTTAAGGAGGAACTATAAATTATGTGGTGGATCTTAATTGATTTAATTGTCGGTGCAGTATCCGGATGGCTTGCAGCTAAGCTGATGAAGATGGATTCTTCAAATATTGTTATCAACTGCGTATTAGGTATCTGCGGCGGTTTTGTCTTCAGTATCATTGCTGGATTATTCGGTATCGGAACAACAAACATCATCGGTCAGATCATCTTCGCCGTTATTGGTGCATGCCTGCTCGTCTGGCTGTATAACAAATTCATCAAGAAATAAGCAAATGCGGAACTGCCTTCAAAAAGCAGTTCTTTTTTTTCTTTCTTCCTATAAAAAAAACTGCTTTCAGATCCAGATTGCTCTGTTCTGTCAGCAGTTCATTTACTTACTTGGACATTTCTGCAACTTCGGCAGCGAAATCGTCCTGTTTTTTTTCAATGCCTTCGCCAACAGTATACTTGACGAACTTTGTGCACTCCGCACCATTCTCCTTGAGGAACGCACCGACCTTCTTTTCAGAATTTAAGAAGTATTCCTGATCAACTAAGCACATATCTTCAAGCGACTTGCTCAGTCTTCCTTCAACGATGCCAGCCTTGACCTTTTCAGGCTTATCAGCCAGTTTTGGATCATTAGCAAGAAGTCCCAGCTGGATCTCACGTTCATGATTGATCACATCTGCCGGCATTTCTTTTCTGGATACGTATGTTGGATTCATGGAAGCGACCTGCATCGCAATATTCTTTGCCATAGCAGCATCCTGTGTTCCCTTCAGAACAACAACTGCAGAGATCCTGCCTCCCTGATGCTTATAGACACCGAAGACTTCATCATCATTCTTTTCGATGATCTCAAATCTTCTCAGCGTGATCTTTTCGCCGATGATAGCAGTTGCATTGACGATCTTAGCATCCAATGTTTCACCATCTTCTGCCTTTAATGCCAAAGCTTCTTCTAAGGTAGCTGCTGTGCTGCCGATCAATGTCTTGGCAATTTCATCAAGCAGAGCTAAGAACTTATCATTCTTGGCAACGAAATCTGTTTCTGCATTGACTTCAACGATCACTGCTTTATTGCCTTCCGTTAAGATTGTCGAAAGACCCTCAGCAGCAATTCTGCTCTGTTTCTTAGCTGCCTTTGCAATGCCCTTTTCACGGAGCCAGTCGACAGCCTTTTTCATATCGCCGTCTGTCTCAACAAGAGCCTTCTTGCAGTCCATCATTCCGGCATTTGTAAGATCGCGGAGCTCTTTGACCTGACTTGCTGTAATAGCCATTATGCCTTGACCTCAGTCTTTGCTTCAGCCTTTGGAGCAGATGCATTCTCAGCAGGTCTTGCATTTGCACGGTTGCCATTTGCATCTCTGCGGAATACACGTCTCTCACCATTGTAAGAACCGCGGCGATTGCCCATCTGCTGACGATGTTCTTCAAACTTTGCTCTTCTTCTTCTCTCGTACTCAGCAGCGTCTTCTTCAACCTTCTTGATGACATCCTTCATGGTGATGTCTTCGCCCTCTTCTTCAGCGACATTCTCAAGCGGCAGATTCTTTCCTTCACAGATGGCATCTGCAATTAAAGAGACCATCAGCTTAATAGAACGAACCGCATCATCATTTGATGGAATTGGATAATCAACTGTTCTAGGATCTGCATTTGTATCGATCAGTGCAAATACTGGAATATTCAGCTTGCGAGCCTCTGCTACTGCATTGTGCTCTTCTAATGGATCAACGACGAACATCGCATCCGGCAGCTTCTTCATATCCTTGATGCCGCCTAAGAAGTTATCAAGCTTTTCCTTCTTCTTTAAGAAGACGGACTGTTCCTTCTTTGTATATACAGCCAATGTACCGTTGCTCTCCATCTCTTCAATGTCGATCAAAGTCTTGATAGACTTCTGGATGGTACGGAAATTTGTCAATGTTCCGCCTAACCATCTCTGGTTGACATAGAAGCTTCCGGAACGGAGTGCTTCCTCCAAGATCGTAGCCTGAGACTGCTTCTTTGTACCGACAAACAGTACCTTTCCGCCATCCTCTGTGATCTTCTTCAGAGCGTTGTAAGCCTCTTCGAGCTGAGCTTCTGTCTTGTTCAGATCGATGATGTAAACACCGTTCTTAGCAGTATAGATATACTGCTTCATGTTTGGATTCCACTTCCGTGTCTGATGTCCGAAGTGTACCCCATTTTCAAGCATTTTCCTCATTGAAACAACAGTCATAATTTTTTTTACCTACCTTTCCGTTGTTTTCCGCCACAATTTCGAACTCTATCAATACATGAATGCTGTGATAGCCATGTACACGGGATAGAGAATCCACTGTGTGAGAAGTACATCTCTTTTCATAAGAAAAGAAGATGCCGTATGTAAAGATAACACAAATAAGCACCTTCTTCAATGATTATTTGACTTTTGGCTCTCTCAGCCGATCAATCCTTCGGTCCGTACTGTTCGTAGTATTCATTGATCCTCTTCAGCATCTCGCCATCGAGTGCATCTTTCTCTTTTAGAATACTGATCACTTCCGGCATTGAGACAATCGCAGCTGCAGGAAAACCATATTCTTCCGATATCTCTTTCAATGCTGTCTTAGTTCCTTTGCCTTTTTCATTGCGGTTCAAAGATACGATCAGTCCCTTGATCTCTACTTTTGCCTGCGCTCTGACGATCGGTACGGTCTCATCCATAGATCTGCCGGAAGTCGTGACATCTTCGATCATCACCACTCTGTCGCCATCTTCCAATTTTGTGCCAAGAAGGATCCCCTTGTCGCCATGATCTTTGATCTCTTTCCGATTGGCGCAGTAGCGTACTTCTTTGCCATAGAGCTCATGCAGGGCCATCGCTGTCGCAACGGCCAATGGGATTCCCTTATATGCCGGTCCGAAGAGAACATCAAAGTCCAGGCCGAAATTATCATAGATTGCTTTCGCGTAATATCTGCCAAGCTCCGTCAGCTGAGAACCCGTAACATATGCACCGGCATTCATAAAGAAAGGGCTCTTTCTTCCGCTCTTCAATGTAAAATCCCCGAACTTCAAGGCATTGCAGCGGAACATGAAACTGACAAATTCTTTTTTATATTCTTCCATGAGATATCGTCTCCTCGATCTCTTGATAGGCCAATACAGGATCCTTGGCCTTTGTAATAGATCTTCCGACGACTATCATATCACAGCCTTGTTCTCTGGCATATTCCGGCGTCGCAATTCTCTTCTGATCATCGCTGCCGCTCCCTGCCAAGCGAATGCCAGGCGTTACGGTCAGAAATTCACTGCCGCATGCTTCATGGATTGCTTTGGCTTCATGGACCGAGCAGACCACCCCATCAAGACCAGCAGCCTCTGCATTCCGCGCATAGCGCACGACCGTATCATTTACTGTTCCAGGAATACCAAGTTCTGTATTCATCGCTTCCTGCGATACCGATGTCAGGATCGTGACCCCGATCAGTTTTGCAGGTGTCTGTCCTTCCGGCGTTCCTTCCAGAATACCTTCCTTGGCAGCTTTCATCATTTCAATGCCGCCGGCACAATGGCAGTTGATAATATCGACACCAAGACCGGCTAAGTTCTTCATGCCGCCCTTGACGGTATTAGGAATATCATGAAGCTTCAGATCCAGGAATATTTTATGACCGCTGGCTTTGACTTCACGGATGATATCCAGTCCGCATGCATAGGTCAGTTCCATACCGATCTTTACATAGATCGGTTCTTTGAACTGCTGTAAGAAAGTATGAACTTCCTCCTTGGATGAAAAATCTAATGCAACAATTGTTCTTGTCATTGTAAGCTCCTTCCAATTGCTTCCTGCAATGAATGATACCCATAGTGCGCTAAGGCACCAGGCAGTTCTTCAATTAATTTTTTGCATATATAAGGATCGACAAAGTTCTGTGCTCCCACTTCGACCGCTGAAGCACCGGCATTGAGAAATTCAATGACATCATCTGTGCTCTGAATGCCGCCGACACCGATGATCGGAATATGCACCTGTTTAGCACACTGATACACCATGCGTACAGCAATTGGATGTATAGCCGGTCCGCTGAGACCGCCGGTGCCATTTGCCAAAAGAGGTCTGCCTGTATGAAGATCGATCTTCATGCCAAGCAGTGTATTGATCAGCACAAGACCATCTGCACCCGCTTCTTCCACGGCTTTAGCAATGGACACAATATCCGTAACATTCGGTGTCAGCTTAACATAGATCGGCTTTGCCGCAGCCTCTCTGCACTTCTTGGTCACATGTGCAGCCAAAGCTGGATCTGTGCCCAGTCCCATGCCGCCATGTTTCACGTTCGGGCAGCTAATATTCAATTCATATGCTTTGACCGTCGGCTGATCATTCAGCCTGCGGATCACTTCCACATATCCTTCTTCATTTTCTGCCGCCACATTGGCTATGATCTCAGTATTGAACTGTGATAAAAATGGAAGTTCATTCTCAATGATAGTGTCCACGCCATGATTCTGCAGACCAATCGCATTCAGCATGCCCATCGGCGTCTCCGCAATGCGTGGTACCGGATTGCCAAAGCGTTCTTGCGGCGTTGCGCTCTTGATTGCGATACCGCCTAAGATCGACAGATCATACAGTTCAGCAAATTCACGGCCGAAGCCAAAGCATCCGCTGGCGGGGGTGATCGGATTCTTCAGATGAAGACCAGGAAGATCAATATGCAGATCCATGCTAAAGCACCGCCTTTCCAATAGCGAAGACAGGTCCGTCTTTGCATACGCGCAAAGAGCCGCCGTCGCTGTCTTTCACGACGCATCCCATGCATGCACCGATACCGCAGGCCATTCTGCTTTCGAGCGAAATATATCCATGGCATTCTGCGTTCACAGCTTTCAGCATCGGCAATGGGCCGCAGGCCAAAACAAATTCATTAGAAATATTCTCTGCATGCATCGCATCCATAACAGTGCCGGAGATGCCATAAGAGCCATCCATAGTAGCAATGCTCACACTGCATCCAAGCTTTTCAAAACGCGCCGAAAGAAAGATCTGCTCTTTTGCATTGAAGCCCATGATCACCGTGACTTTGTGCCCCAAGCGCCGATACTGCTTGGCTGTTTCCAATAAGGGCGGAATGCCGACGCCGCCGCCGATCAGTACCGCATCTCTGTTTTCAATCGGAAAGCCCGTGCCTAAAGGGCCAAAGAGATCAAGCTTATCTCCCTTTTTCATCTGTGCCATGGCGGCTGTCCCCTGTCCGACTGTTTTATAGATCAAAACGATCTGCCTTTCATCGATCTCACAGATACTGATCGGCCTTCTTAGGTAATATCCTGGTACCTGCACTTGGACGAACTGACCTGGCATTGCGGAGAATGGTGCTTCGGTCTGCAGCGTCATCTGATAGATCTCAGGCACAAGCATTTTCTGTTCTAAGATCACTGCGTCTATGCATTTCATATTACTTCCCCATTTCATTCAAAGATTCCAAGGAGAAGGATTGCGCTTCCAATACTCTCAGCAGCGCATTGGCTGTATCCAATGACGTCATGCATGAGATATTATTCTCCGCACTGACTCTTCTGATCAAGAAGCCATCCAAGGAAGAACTTCTGTCCTGTGCATCCATCGTATTGATGACAAAACTGACTCTGCCCTTCTGAATGATATCTAAGACAGAATCCTGCTGCGTCTCCTCGGAGATCTTCGCTGCTTTATGGACAAACAGACCATTCTCTTCTAAGAAGCGAGCTGTTCCGGCGGTTGCGTAGATGCCATATCCGATGGCATAGAATCTCTTTGCCATTTTCAGAGCTTCCTGTTTATCCTGATCGGCGATCGTCATCAGCACCGCACCGTACATCGGTACCTGGATACCGCTGGCAGCCAATGCTTTGTACAATGCTTTTTCAAACGTCACATCGCAGCCGAGCGCTTCACCCGTCGATTTCATTTCCGGTCCCAGAACTGTATCCACACTTCTCAGTTTAGCAAACGAGAAGACCGGTGCTTTGCAGTAGACATATCCGCTTTCTTCCGGATGATAGCCTGGCGTATAGCCCTGATCGATCAGGCTCTGTCCTAAGACAGCTTTCGTTGCGGCAGTGCACATCGGCACGCCAGTGATCTTAGAAAGAAATGGCACGGTCCGGGAAGATCTTGGATTTACTTCCAGTACATATACTTTTTCATTATGATCCACAATGAACTGAATGTTATACAGACCGATGAAGCCAAAGCCTTTGCCGATCTTCATGGCATAGTCAATGATCGTATCCTTGACTTTCCGGCTCAGCGTCTGACTTGGATAGACACTGATCGAATCGCCGGAATGAATGCCAGCCCGCTCAACATGTTCCATGACGCCGGGGATATAGACATCTTTGCCATCCGCGATGGCATCGATCTCACATTCTTTTCCTAAAACATAGCGATCGACCAGGATCGGCGAATCATGCGAGATCTCCTGCACGGCCGTCTTCATATATACTCTGAGCTCATCATCTGTATGCACGATCTCCATGGCCCGCCCGCCCAGAACGTAACTTGGTCTGACCAGCACAGGATAGGTGATCTTATGAGCAATCTTCAGCGCTTCCTCTACCGTGTAGGCAGTCATGCCTTCCGGCTGCGGAATATGCAGATGATCCAGCATTGTCTCAAATTCATGCCGGTCCTCTGCTTTGTTGATAGCATCCAGAGAAGTGCCGAGGATCTGCACTCCATGTTCGGCTAAAGATGCTGCCAGATTGATTGCTGTCTGTCCACCGAACTGCACGATCACCCCGAGCGGCTGTTCAAGATCGACTGCATGCATGACATCTTCGGTCGTCAATGGTTCAAAATATAGTTTATCTGAGATGGAGAAATCTGTTGATACGGTCTCCGGATTGTTGTTGATGATGATTGCTTCATAGCCTTCCGCATGCAGTGTTTCAATGCAGTGAACAGTCGCAT
>JAAYWN010000116.1 GCA_012516665.1 Erysipelotrichaceae bacterium | reverse complement strand
TCATCACTTTCATACGGACCGATCCGGGCAATATCTTTGATCTCGTATTTATGATACTTACTGCTGCTGTCAGACAAAAAGAAGAGCTCACAGATCTCTTCCTTCTGCTTCAGTTTCAAGGTGACTTTTCCGCCATCCTCGATGGGATCTCTGCTGACATAGACAAGATCATAGGGAAGCTTCATATGCCAGCTGCGATTCACAAGGATAAAAACGACCTTCTTTTCATAAATTAAAACATCGGCATAAGTACCTAATAGAACAAGCTCATAAATACGGGATTTTTCTGCGATAAAAACATTCATTGAACGGTCGGCACCATAGCATTGCAATGAATCTGATGTTTTCCATCAGAAGTTTGAATCGCAATGACGGTGCTTCCAGCAGCGTGGGCAGTGACAGTTCCATTCTGATCCACAGATGCCGCATCAGGATGTGAGCTTTCATATACAAGATCTTTCTTCTCATATCCCTCTGGCAGAGCATTGATCTCGATCTGATATGCACTGCCCTGATGAACCGTAAAAGAGTATTCCTTCAGACAGATATGCTTGGCGACAGATATGCCTTCTGCGGTAGGAAGATGCCTGCGATTTTTTCTTGTACAGGAAGCTACTGCCTGACCATTTTCAAAATGTGCATTCAGTCCAGGAATCAAGGGCGCATTATCCGCATTCAGCAGCTCATATTCGCGCCCAAAGCCAAATCTCCCTGCAAGTGTTGAACTGGAATTGAGATTTACATCAGCGACCCAATGCGCATTGATATCTGTGCATATCAATACATTATTATTATCTTCCGCTGCTTTCTCAGCGACATCGCCCGGCAGATCTGTCTGTACTTCGCTCATCTTTCCATCTTCATCGTAAAGATGTGCTGTTGTTTTGACATTTGCCTGTGCACCTGCTTCTACGCCGGCATCCATCAATGTACCATTCAGCAGGCAGAAATCAAAATTGATCCCGGATAGCAGCTTAGCAGATGCTTTGATACTAGCATCTGCTTTGCTTGTATTATCTTTGATGAATCTCATTGCACCATCCTTTGTTTCAAATCCTATCGCATTCTTCTGGACTAGGCTCAGCTGAGCTTTCCCGCTGATTCCTAAGCGAAGCTCTAAACTTAGATCAACATGAAGTACAGGTGCACTGGGAATGGGAAGAACAAGGCGGCAGATCTCAATGCTTGTTTCAGAGGCATCATTTTTTGTCTGATACAGGTCTTTTAAAGATACAAGAAAATTGTCGCTGCTGACCTTCGAAAAATCCCCATATAGTTTTTTGACCTGCTCATTTTCGATCTGCAGATCTTCTTCACTTTGAAAATCAATACGAAAATATGCATTCCTAAGATCTTTTTGGGCGGAATTCCAAGCATAATCAACATGAACATGATTGAGGATCACCTGCGCAGCAATCTCCGTACCATAAGGCATAGAACGATATACTTTGGCTGCCAATGATGATCCAGATGCTGTCAGTTCGACATTGAACTCATGAAGGCTGAAGGTTTTCTGCAGAGAACGTATCGATGCATTCTGAATATGATCTGCTGCCGAATCTTTGCGGGAAGTCTGCTCTTTGATCTCATTGCCGTCCTGAAAAATATCTGCCTGCGAAAAATCAAGCTCTTCATTGCCAGCAATCTGCAGTTCATCGATCTCATCTTCAATATCTATCATTTTAAAAACAACCGTGCATTGATTATTTTCTTCTTTCTGCTCAGCAATCTGATAGCAGTATTTTTTCCCTTCCTGGTCTTCCCAATGAACTATATCTCCGATATGCAATGCTGAATCTTTGGCATAAATGCCCTGCATAGCTGATTCATTGAAATCCAGCGGTTCGACTTCAATGAATCTTGAGCCATCTGCCATTTCTATCTTAGGTTCAATCGTATCAAAAGTACGATGGTTGATATATGCAGCAGCTTGATCCAATATTTTTTCTGCTTCACTGCGTTCAATGATCCGATCAGGTTCAAACTTTCCCTCCCTGTTCAGTTCCATCCAGCCTAGGTCGACCGTATGTCTTATTTCTCTCTGAAATGGTGATGACTCGATATCCTTGATCTCCGCTTTTTCTTCAAATGCTTCATTCGTAAGATTGCTCAATGTATAAGCAGCCCACTGACGATTCAGATCCTGATCCAGTTCAAACTCATCTTCCGGTCTGATGATCTTCCATTCAACAGCTGCCTGTACATATGCGTATGCTTCATTTGTTTCACTGATATCACTGAAATATGGTTCCTTCTGAGTGAATTGAACGATGCCTGCTTTCTCATCCAATTCCTTCAGCCATTCACCAAAGGTGATCGGTTCGATCTTTTTCTGACAGCCGCACATACCGAGCAGAGAAGATACTATCAGAATTGCCCTGATTCCTTTTCTAATACTGCATGCCTGACGCATTGGATGCTATTGAAGATTCGAGAGCTTCGTAGCTTTCTACGGTCAGGTCCAAAAATCCTGCATACTCTTCGATTCTTTCCCTTTCATTTTCAAAACGATGCGCAAACAGATTGAAACGGCTGCGGATCTCCTGTGAGGCATCTGAGATCCAGTCGGCATTCAATGCGTTCATTTCAGTCTTCATCGAATTTAATTCTTCATACATAGATGCATTCAGCACTCTCAGCCGTTTGGCTGCCTGCGATACTTCATCCAATGATATTTTTATCTCTGCCATCTGTTCATCTCTCTAATCTGCTCGCCTGAGCTGCCAATTCATCCTGTGTACTGCGATAGCTTCTTGCAGAATTCCTCAAGAAATCGGCGTACTCACTGCAAAGCATTGCAATCTGATGAAAATCATTTCTAAACCCTGAGATCTGCGATACAAATGCAAGATTGTCCTTTCCCTGCCACGCACTGCCCAAAGCATCGACTTCGCTGAACAGCGCATCGCTGTCCCTGCTGTACACATCTTCTGCATCGTTCATTCGCAATGCACATGTGTCCAGCTGATCCGGTGTTACTAATATCGTTCTCATGCTTATTCCTCCTGATACTTCTATCTATGCGGATAAAAAAAATATTCTCACAAGAAAATATTCTCTGAGACATATTTTATGCATCGTCGTTTTATTGACACTGCTATGCGCCTAAAAAAAAGAGAACAGTCAATTCTGTTCTCCTTCATTCTTATGGATCTCAGCAATAATATCGTCAATATGCCTTCCCTGTTCTTCAGTCTTATCAATCTCAAATATCAGTTCCGGTGTACGGCGAATATCGAGCATCTGTGACAGCTGTGTACGGATATATCCCTTTGCACGGTTCAAAGCATTAAGACCTGCCTGTGACCTTGCATCTTTGCCTAAAAAAGCAACATAGACAGTGGCATAGCTATGATCATTGGATACATGCACGTCAGTGATTGTAACAAAACCGACATCTGGATCCTTCAGGTCAAACTGAACAATATCGGAAACATCTTTACGGATCAATGCTTCAAGACGCTTCTGCTTTACAGTGTTTGCCATACTTATTCGACCGGAACCTCCTGCTGAACAAAGAATTCCATCGTATCTCCAATCTTCAGATCATTATAATTTTCTATGGTCAGGCCGCATTCATATCCATTCTGTACTTCCTTAGCATCATCCTTGAATCTCTTCAAAGAGCCGAGCTTTCCTGTATAGACAACAATGCCATCACGGATCAGTCTGACACCGCTGTTGACTGTGACTTTGCCATCTGTGACCATGCATCCGGCAATGGTACCAACCTTAGATACCTTATATGTCTCACGCACCTCAGCTTCACCAACAGTAACATCTTCATAGACAGGCTCCAGAAGTCCTTTCATAGCATTTTCCATTTCTTCTGTTGCTTTATAGATAATATTATGAAGACGGATCTCTACACCAGCTTCTTCTGCCTTCTTACGAATAGCTGCGTCCGGTCTGACGTTAAAGCCAATGATCATTGCCTTCGACGCATCAGCCAGCATGATATCAGATTCGGTGATTGCTCCGGCTGTGGCATGAATGACGGAAACATGGACATCGCCGACGACCAGTTTCTCCATCGAAGATTTCACAGCTTCTGCTGAACCCTGTACATCCGCCTTGATAATGATTGGAATCTCTTTCAGTTCACCAGCCTCGATCTGCTTTGACATATCTTCCAATGTCATAGCTGAAGACTTTCTTCGATCCGCTTCGATCTGTCTCCGCTTTCTGCGATCAGCGATTGCTCTGGCTTCTTTTTCGTTCTTAAATGAAATGAACAGATCGCCCGCTTCCGGTACATCATTCAATCCTGTGATCTCACATGGCGTAGATGGTCCGGCACTCTTCAGTTCCTTGCCATCTTCATCCGTCATTCTTCTGACTTTGCCGAAACATGTACCAACAACGACTGGATCGCCATGTTTCAGTGTACCCGTTTGGATCAGCAGAGTTGCGACCGGACCTCTTCCTTTATCCAGTTTTGCTTCAATCACGCTGCCTGTCGCAACATGATGACGGTTTGCTTTCAATTCCTTCACATCTGCTACGGTCAGAATGGTCTCCAGAAGTTCAGAAATGCCCGTTCCCTTTTTGGCCGAAGTCTGTACGAAGATCGTATCTCCGCCCCATTCTTCCGGCATGATCCCAAGATCGGCCATTTCCTGCATGACATGTTCAGGATTTGCGCCCGGCTTATCTATTTTATTTACGGCAACAATAATTGGAACACCAGCAGCCTTTGCATGGTCAATTGCTTCTCTGGTCTGCGGCATGACACCATCATCTGCTGCTACAACAATGACAGCGATATCTGTGACACTTGCACCTCTGGCACGCATGGCTGTAAAAGCTTCATGTCCCGGTGTATCCAGGAAAGTAATTTTTCTTCCTGCAATCGATACTTGATATGCACCGATTGCCTGCGTGATGCCGCCTGCTTCACCAGCTGCCACCTTCGTTTTGCGAATGGCATCCAAAAGTGTCGTCTTACCATGATCAACGTGTCCCATGATAGTAACGATTGGAGGTCTCTCCTCCATCATTTTCGGATCTTCATCAAAAGCATATTCAAGAGAATCTTCTTCTCTTTCTTTTTTCTTTGTTGCTTCAATATTAAAGCTCATGCACAGCAGTTCAACTGTTTCATCATCCAATGCAGAATTGATGGTCACCATTTTTCCATCCATGAACAGCTGTTTGATCAGATCATTCGGTGCATGCTTGATCTTGTCAGCTAGTTCTCCGACTGTAATTCCTTCTGCATACGAGATCTCATGAACGATTTCAGCCGGTGCTTTAGGAGCACTCTTTACCTGTTCATATGGCTTCTTTGCATGATTGCCGCCATTGTTCTTATTGTGATTTGTGTTTCTTTTTCTTCCAGCTGCATTTGCTGGTCTCTTTGCCTGTCTTGTCGGCATATAATTTCCTCCTCTTTCTACGAGCAGCGATTATGATCTCGTGCCCATTCCAATCTGAGTTCAGCATCCCTTCTTTCTATCTGTTTATTTTTATTTGACGAGCTTATCAAGCTGCTGCCATAAAGCATCCGGCACTTCTGTCTGCAGTGCTTTAGACAGCGCATGATTCTTTTTCGCTGCATCTACCGCATCTTTTGATTTCTTCAAATATGCACCATGGCCATTCGCTTTGCCAGTGAGATCGATCTGAAGATCGCCTTCCGGTGTCCTGACGATCCGAACCAATTCCTTTTTAGGCAAGCTCTCTCCAGTCGCAACACACTTTCTCATTGGTATCTTTTTCGGCATGATCAGTTATTATCCTCGTCTTTATAGTAATCAGCGTATTCATCATAATCAACATCATACTCAGAATTTTCTTCCTTCTGCTGCTGTGCTTCGATCTCTGCCAGTTCTTCTTCAGTATATACTGGCTTAGCAGCTGCCTTTTCAGTGTTGATCTGCTTTTCAAGATCCTTATTCTTGACCTTGAATTCTTCTTCGTCTTCCTTTTTCTTTCTGCGCTTGAACTTCACATCCGTCTTAGGCTTAGGTGCAGATGTACTTGCAAGCTTTTCAAAGACAGATACATATGTGTTTTTCGCCGCAAGTTCTTCCAGATCTGCATGCTTTGTTCCCTTATCGTTAGAGACTTCCTTTGCTGTCTGTTTTCTGTCTGCTTTATTTTCCATCGGTTTCTCTTCTGCAGGTTCTTTCTCTGCAGTTTCAGTTTCTTCTTCCTGTGCCGGTGCTTCTGTTTCGTTCTTTTCTTCTTCCTGCGGTTCCATAGCCATCTGTGTTCTCAGATTTTCTGAAACACTCTCTGCCATTTCATCCGGAACAATATCTTCACTCTCTGCAAGTTCTTCCTGGGCAGCCTTTGCTTCAGCAATCTTCTGCGCATTTGCCTGCATACGTGTCTGTACTTCTTCCGCTTCAGTATTCTTACGCTCTACTGCTTTGATTTCTGCTTCCTTATGATATTCTGCCTTCTTCGATTCTGCTTCTGCGACAAGCTTATCATAATCCATGCCCATTTCTTCAATCTCAGCTCTGGTCTTGATATCGATCTTATGGTTGGTCAGCTTTACAGCCAAACGAGCATTCTTTCCGCGCTTTCCGATAGCTAAGCTCAGCTGATCTTCATTGACAATGACCAATAAAGCATTGTCATCATCTTCGACTGGCAGAACAGCTTCTATTTCAGCAGGTGCCAAAGCATTTTTCACAAGTTCTGTCAGATCATCGCTCCATTGAAAGATATCGATTTTTTCACCGTGCAGTTCCTCAATGACTTCCTGAACACGTCCGCCTCTAGGCCCGATGCATGCACCAATTGGATCTACATCCGGATTGTGCGACAGCACAGCCATCTTTGTACGCTCGCCTGCTTCACGCGCAATTGCCTTGATCTCTACAACACCAGAGAAGATTTCAGGTACTTCTCTTTCAAACAATCTTTTAACCAGCATCGAATCTGCACGAGACACAAGTACCTGCGAACCTTTTGTATCCTTATTGACTTCCGTGATAATGACCCGGATCTGCTGTCCTTCTGACAGACGCTCTGTCGGGATCTGTGCGCTCTTCGGCATCATCGCTACTGTACGGCCCAGATTTACAAGCGTAAATTTATCCTTTACAGATTCCACGATACCAATCACCAGTTCATTTGTCTTATCGACATATTCATCATAAACAGCTGTCTTTTCAGCTTCTCTGATCTTCTGGCGCATGACATTGCGGGCCAAAGAAGCAGCTGCTCTTGACATTGCTGTGAACTCGATCGGACGTGATACTTTTCCGCCGATTTCTGCATTCGGATCAATTTGTTTTGCATCTTCCAAAGAAATCTCCAATTCATCATCTTCAACTTCTTCTACAACGGCAAAGCTCTGAATCAGATCAATGGTCTGTTTCTTCTGATTGATGACAGCCGTGACATCAATATCAGAAAGCTCCGCATCCTTTTTATATGCCTTCGCCATTGCTTCGCACAATGCATCTAAAATGACATCTTCTGGAATGTTTTTTTCTTCTTCAACTGCATTCAATGCTCCTAAAATATCCTTTAACTTTAACTGCATGATCTTTCTCCTTATATTCTTACTGCCATGCGGGCATATTCTATATTGCTTCGATCAAATACTGCTTTTCTTGTAGCAGCTTTATCACGATACTGCAAAGTCACAGTGCTCCCTTCAGCATCTATGATCTCTCCCGTCAGTTCCGTCATATTCTTGAATGGTTCTTTCAAACGGACATATACATACTGGCCGATGTGCAGCTCCGCAAGATCTTTGATCTGCCGTTCTGCTCCGGGACTGCATACTTCCAAGGTGTACTCTTCATTGATCGGATCTTTTTCATCTAAGATCTGACTGATCTTTTCACTGATATCCGCGCAGGTATCAAGATCCATTGTTCCATCTTTTTTCATAATAGATACTTCCAGTGTGTTCTCTTTGCCTGAGATCCATTTGATCTCATAGAGAGAAACATCGCCTGAAGCAAATACCGGTGAAAATAGTTCTTTTAATTCTTCTATTCTATCCATAGCCCTCCAGACATAAAGCAAGGAGTGCTTTCGCACTCCTAGTTCTTTCTACAGAAATAATATACATTCTTTTTTCGTTGGTTGCAACAGGAATATTGCTTAACAGCGCACTTTTACAGTCTTTTTTAAAAATTTCTGGCAGCTGCGACAGCTTTCTGCCACTTTGCATATCGTCTGTCCGCTTCCGCCTGCGGAATATTCGGACAGAACTGAGAGATCTTTCCTTCATTTTCGCCAAGATCTGAAATGTCCTTCCAATAGCCAACTGCCAATCCGGCAAGATGAGCAGCTCCCAATGCTGTTGTTTCAACGATCTTCGGGCGCTCGATCTCACACTGCAATAGATCAGCCTGGAACTGCATCAAATAATTGTTATTGCTGGCTCCGCCGTCTACTTTCAATTTTTTTATGGGTGAACCGCAGTCCTCGGACATCGCATCGAGGACATCTCTTGTCTGATATGCCAATGAATCTAACGTCGCTTTGGTAATATCTTCCTGCGTCGTTCCGCGCGTCAGTCCGAATATTGCGCCGCGGCAGCGATCATCCCAATACGGTGCGCCCAATCCAACAAAAGCAGGCACCAAGACCACGCCGCTGTGCGACTGTGCTTTCAAGGCCATTTCTTCTGACATTCTGGAATCCGGGAAAAATTTCATTTGATCGCGCAGCCATTGGATCGCACTTCCCGCTACGAAGATAGAGCCTTCCAGCGCGTAAGTGATCCTTCCCTGATAGCCGCAGGCAATCGTTGTCAGCAGTCCATGTTCGCTCCTCTGTGGAGTTTCTCCAGTATTCATCAGTAAAAAGCAGCCTGTTCCATAGGTATTCTTTGCCATACCTTTTTCATAGCATTCCTGACCAAACAATGCGGCCTGCTGGTCTCCCGCAACACCTGCTATCGGCACTTCATGACCAAAGAAATGATATGAAGCAGTTGTTCCATAGATACAGCTGCTGTCTTTCACTTCCGGCAGCATGCACATTGGAATATTCATGATTCCGCATAATTCTTCATCCCACTTCTTTTCAAAAATATTATAAAGGAGCGTGCGCGATGCATTTGTATAGTCCGTCACATGGACCTTTCCGCCGGATAGGCACCAGATCAGCCAGCTGTCAATTGTACCTGCCAGCAATTTTCCTTCCTCTGCCATCTGCTGAGCACCTTCCGTGTGATCCAGCATCCAGCGGATCTTAGTCGCACTGAAATATGGATCGATCCTTAATCCTGTTTTCTCGCGGAAACAGTCCTCATATCCATTCTTTTTCAGTTGATCGCAGATATCGATCGTCTGCCTTGACTGCCAGACAATCGCCCGACAGATTGGTAGATTTGTTTCCTTATTCCAAACAACAGTCGTTTCACGCTGATTAGTAATACCAATGCCGGCAACTTGCCCCGGATCAATTTTAGCTTTCTGAATGCATTCCGCAATGCATGCAAGCACGGACAGCCAGATCTCATTCGCATCATGTTCTACCCATCCCGGCTTCGTAAAATACTGCGTGAATTCTTTCTGTGCAGACGCCACGATCTCTGAATCATGATTGAAGAGAATTGCACGTGAAGAAGTAGTTCCCTGATCAATTGCCATGATATATTGTTCCATGATGACCTCCGTAATCCTATTACTATTATTATCAATTCTTTCTCGGGATAAAACAATATACACATATAAAAAAGAGGCTTCATCAGGAAGAATGGGTTAATTTCATAGCTTTGTAGGGAAGCTGCACAT
>JAAYWN010000115.1 GCA_012516665.1 Erysipelotrichaceae bacterium | reverse complement strand
CAAGCGAATACAGTGCGCAGATCAAAAGGATCTGTGCAAAGCTGCCTGCAAGAATGATTTAGTTATAAAAACTGGAAAAGTTAACGAGGTATGCAAAGATCATGCAGGTTATGATCTTTTCTTTTGCCTTCTTAGATGTTGACAAGTCAACAAGTAAGGACTATATTTCTATCAATTCGGAGGGGATATGATAGAACCGCATTTTGAAATTTTCTACAGAAATCTTTCCAGCATTTATCGGGAAGTGCAGCGGATACGCTGCAGCTATGCATCCAAACTGGATATCAAGTCAGTGCAGGTATTCTGGATCTTTCTGCTGAAGGAACATCCAGAAGGAATGATCGCATCGCAGTTGGCCCAGGCATCGAAGACTGACAGATCATTAGTGTCGCGTGAGATGGGAACATTGATCGAGCGGAAATTGGTACGCTATGAAAAGAGTGAAAAGAAGAATGCATATGCCAGGAAAATGTATCTGACAGCTCGCGGCAGAAAGATTGCCGACCAGATCGATCAGATAACAATGGAAATTCAGAATAAAGTCTCAAAAGAGATCCCCGACGAAGAAATGAAAGCATTCTATCGTGTTCTTTCAGCATTGAACACAGGCTTCAGTGAATGGAAAGATGAGGAGATCCAATGAGCGTAAAGATTATGATCGATTCTGCCAGTGATATGACAAAGCAGGAAGCAGAAGCGAGTGATCTGGCCTTTCTGCCTTTAAAAACAGCCTTTGGCGATACGGTCTATAATGACGGTGTCGATCTAACACATGAACAGTTCTATGAGCTGCTGGCATCCAGCAAGCAGCTTCCGGTGACTTCACAGATCACGCCGTATCAGTATGCAAAAGCATATGAAGATGCATTTGCAAAGAATGAGGAGATATTGGTCATAGCTATGTCATCGAAGCTCTCCGGCACGTATCAGAGCGCGGTAATGGCAGCGAAGGAAACAGGAAAGAAGATAGCGATTGTTGACAGTGAGAATGCAACAGTAGGTGAACAGATCCTGATCAAGTATGCAATCCGTCTGCGGGATGAAGGCATGCATGCAGAAGAGATCGTTGCCAAGCTGGAAAGCGCAAAGAAAAAGATCGTTCTGTTAGCGACTGTCGATACTTTGGAATATCTGGTCAAGGGCGGTCGGCTGTCCAGAGCGGCTGGAGCAGCTGGAACCATGCTGAAGATCAAGCCTATCCTGGGACTGGAGAACGGCGTTATCGTAACGCTTGGCAAAGCACATGGGACGAAGCAGAGCTGCTCGCATCTGAATCAGCTGATTGCGGAGAAAGGCGGCATTGACTATCAGATGCCGATCCAGCTTGCCTATTCAGGCAATGATGACAGTCAGCTCCAGGCATATATTGACAGCGATCAGACGCTTTGGCGGGATCGTATCAAAGAGATCCCAATCTGCACGGTCGGCAGTACGATCGGTACGCATGCCGGACCGGGTGCAATTGTCATGGCTTTCTTTTCTAATCAGAAATAAGGTGCTCGAAAGAGCATTTTTTCCTTATATTATTAGTGAGGTTGTAAAATAGGGCAGTAACCTGTAAAATTGTACAGTGAAAAAGAGGTTTTTATGATGGAAGAAAAGAAAGACAGAGAGTATTTTAAAAAGCTGGCTCATCAGCTGATGTTCGATCTCTCCGATGCAGAAGCGGATTCCTTGGTCAAGGAGTTTGGTACATTGGAAGGACAGATGGCACTGCTGGATGCCGTGAATACAGATGGGGTAGAAGAAATGGTCTATCCTTTTGAAGCAGAGACATCTTTTATCCGCAAGGATGAAGTATCGGATGTGATCTCACAGGATGAGGCCATGTCTAATGTGACAAAAAAGGTAGAAGGACATTTTGTTCTTCCGAAGGTGGTGAAGTAATGATCGCAGAGATGGCGGCTGACCGCAATGGCGCAGAAGAACGCGTCAATAAAGCATATGCAGAAGCACAGCATCTGCAGGATAAGCTTCATGATGTCATTACCTTTATTGATCCGAAAGAACAGCTGGAGCATCTGCCGGAAACAGGACTGATGAGAGGCGTTCCGATCGCTCTGAAAGATAATGTAAATACAAAAGGGATCTTAACGACAGCGGGATCGCGCATTCTGAGCAATTATGTGCCGATCTATGATGCGGAGATTGTTGAAAAACTAAGAAAAGCAGGCGCCGTGACGATCGCCAAGAGCTCGATGGATGAGCTTGCCATGGGCGGCACGAACTTAACATGCTTTACGGGCCCTGCTTACAATCCATGGGATACAAGAAGAATGACCGGCGGATCTTCCGGCGGCTCAGCAGCGATGGTAGCCAGCGGTGTCGTTCCGATGGCCATTGGGTCAGATACCGGAGATTCAGTGCGCAAGCCTGCTTCTTTCTGCGGCATTGTCGGTGTGAAGCCTACCTATGGCCGTATTTCGCGCTACGGGATCATTCAGTATGCTTCTTCTTTGGATCATGTCGGATACTTTACCCGCTCCATTGAGGACGCGTGTGTCGCTTTGAAAGTCTTAGCTGGCAGAGATGACCGCGATCTGACTTCTTCCAATAGAGAAGTGCCGGATTACAGTGCTCTGCTGAATTCAGATATCCATGGGAAAAAGATCGCTGTTCTGAGCAATGTCATTAAGAATGTTTCCAATCAGGAAACAGTAAAGATGTTCAATGATCTGATGGATCAGCTGAAGGCAAGAGGTGCTCAGGTCGATGTCTATGATTTTGATGAAGATCTGATGCGGGCAATCTTACCGGCATATTTCATCATTGCCAACTGCGAAGCAGCTTCCAATGATTCCAATTTGGATGGGATCCGTTTCGGCGTGCGTGAGGATGGCGAAGACATGGCAGCGATCATGACCAATTCACGGACAAAGGGCTTTGGACCATTGATCCGCAGAAGATTTGTCATTGGCTCTTATGGCCTGTTTGAAGCCAATCAGGAGAGGATCTTCCGGAAGGCACAGAAGGTCAGAAGAGTGGTCGTCAATGCCATGAATGACTGTCTGAAAGAGTATGATGCGATCGTGGCTCCGGCCAGCGGAAATATTGCACCGCTGATCAATGCAAATGAAGATCAGGATGCACTCAGTGATGAGAACCTGATTGCTGAAAACTATATGGCGATGGCAAACTTCTCGGGCGATCCATCGATGACTCTGCCGATGGGCTTTGAAGAGGGGTGCCCGATCGGCATCAATCTGACCTGCCGCGCTTTTGATGAGCCGACGATGTTTGATATTGCCAAAGCAATTGAAGAGATTACAGGATATAAAGACCTGCAGGCGGAGGTAAAGTAATGGAATACGATGTAACCATAGGAATTGAGATCCATTGCCAGCTGAAGACGGCAACGAAGATGTTCTCAGGTGCACCTACGTCCTTTGGACGCAAAGCAAATACATGTGTCAATGAAGTAGATCTTGGACATCCAGGATCCATGCCGCAGCTGAATCAGGAAGCAGTCAGGAAAGCTGTTATGGCATGCACAGCATTGCATCTGACGATTGATCCGGTACTGAAATTCGACCGTAAGAATTACTATTATTCTGATCTTCCTAAGGGATTTCAGATCACGCAGCAGTTCCACCCGATCGGACGCGATGGCTATGTAGACATTGATACGCCGGAAGGATCGAAGAAGATCCGGATCGAACGTATTCATATGGAAGAAGATACGGCCAAGCAGTTCCATCTTAGCAAGGTATCGCTGCTGGATTACAATCGTGCCGGTACACCGCTGATCGAGATCGTATCGCGTCCGGATATGCACAATGGTGCCGAAGCCGAAGCATATGTAGAGGCTCTGCGGCAGACGCTGTATTATATCGGTGTTTCGGACTGCAAGATGGAAGAAGGCTCCATGCGCTGCGATGTCAACGTTTCTATTGCACCGAAAGGCGCAGCTCATTTGGGAACGAAGAATGAGATCAAGAACCTGAACTCTATTTCGCATATCGGCAAGGCCGTTGATTATGAAGTGGAGCGTCAGAAGAAGCTTTTGGAAGCAGGCGAAGCAGTCAGACAGGAGACCCGCCGTTTTGATGAAAAGACGGGAACGACCATTATGATGAGACGCAAGGAAGGAAATGTGGATTATAAATTCTTCCCAGAGCCGAATATTGTCCCGGTCCGTTTGAACGAAAAATGGATCAAGGAGATCCAGGCATCCATGCCGGAACTTCCAAGTGCAAGAAAAGAAAGATATGAAAGAGATTATGGCCTGAGCGATCACGATATCCGTGTATTGATCTCCAACAAGGAAATGTCCGATTTCTTTGAACAGGTCGTGAAGTATACCAAGGATGCCAAGAGCGCATGCAATTGGCTGCTGGCAGATGTCAGTGCTTGGCTGAATGCCAAGGAAATGACGATCGATCACTGCGAACTGAAACCGGAGATGCTGGCCAAGCTCATTGGTCTGATCGATGATGGAAAAATCTCCAACGCACAGGCAAGACAGCTGACGGATGATCTGATGAGCGGCAAGGATCCGGAAAAGAGCGCGGAAGAGAAGGGACTGAAACAGGTCTCTGATACGGGTGCCATCAATGCAATGGTAAACGAAGTCATGGATGCCAATCCGCAGGCCATTGAAGATTTCCGCAATGGCAAAGACAGAGCTGTTGGGTTCCTGACAGGTCAGGTCATGAAAAAATCAAAAGGTCAGGCAAATCCTGGTCTTGTCAATCAGATGATCAAAGAGGAACTTCAGAAACGTATTGGGTAAGATTGGCATATCTGCTCAAAAAGGGTAGAATATGAATGGAGAATTTTATGACACAGACAGCAAAGAAAAAACCAGCAGCACCGCAGTCAAATAAATTTAAGCCGAAAAAGAGAAGGAGCAGCCGGACCGCATTGATCTTCTGGATCTGCTTGGTACTTGTTGCAGCACCTTTGATCATTTTAGGCTGGATCCTGTTCTCAAGTGCAATGAATACACATAAGCCAGTCCTTGGCGATCGCTATAAGGATGATCTGAATCCCGCTATCAAGAGCGAGCAGATGAAAGAGATCAAGACAAAGAGCGAAGGCGTAGAGGGTGTGCAGAGCGTCGATGTTGAGATGGCAACGGCTACGCTGCGTGTCTATGTGGATGTTGCGGATGATGCGACAGCAGAGACAGCGACTTCGACAGCGGATTCTGTTTATAAAGCAGTGGCGGAAGTATTGGATCCATCTGTTTACTTTACAAAGACAGATTCAGAAAAGATGTATGATCTGGAGATCCATGTCTATACAGAAGCAGAAAGAAAAAATACGGAAGGTGAGAACTTTGTTTATGTTGTTGAAACAAAGACATCTTCTATGGATGCACCGGCATCAGAAGTTGTATCAACGGCAAAGGACGCTGCTTTGGCACAGCAGCTGCGCGATGATGTGACCGCAAGAAAAGCAGCCGCAGCATCAACGGCAGCCGCAGCAGACGGCGGTACGATCACCGTCGGCGGCAATGAAGTGCAGGCAACGGAAGCACCGGCAGAATAAAGAAAAAAAGGGGCATTCCCCTTTTTTTATCGGAGAAAGAACATGCAGAAGAATGAAACGTATCAAGTGATTGCGGAAGGATATACAGCTGAAGGTGAAGCCGTTGTTAAGATTGACGGTATCGTCATTTTCGTACCAGGCCTGATCATAGGCGAAGAAGCAGAAATAAGCATTACGGCCATGAAGAAGCACTATGGCTATGGCAGAGTCATCAAGATCACAAAGCCATCGGAACATCGTACGGAACCAAGATGCTCTGCCGCCAGATTGTGCGGCGGCTGTTCGCTGCAGTTCATGGATGACGAAGCACAGAAGTTCTTTAAAGAAGATAAGCTGCGCAGCTGCTTCCGTCAGAATGCCAATATGGAAATACAGAATCTTCCGATCATCCGTATGGATCCTGTCTGGCATTACCGCAATAAAGTACAGATCCCGGTGCAGGTCAAAAAGGGAGAAGTCCAGATGGGCTTCTATCGAAATCATTCCAATGATGTTGTACCGTATGAAACATGCATGGTCCAGACACAGCTCAGCAATGATCTGACAAAGTTCTTTACCCAGGCATTGAAGAAGTATCGCTGTGCCGGTCTTTTTCGTCATATCCTGATCAAGCATGCCCATCATACAGGCGAAGCTATGGTCGTCATGATCGTACGTCAGTATCCTTTTGAAGGCGCTGATGAGCTGCAGGCAGAAATGCTGCAGAAATTTCCGGCTGTCAAAAGCTTGGAAGCAATTGTCAACCGCCGGGAGGACAATGTCATATTAGATGGCAAAGAGATCCTCTTGGCTGGCCGACCGTATATTGAAGAAGAACTGCTGGAATGCACTTTCCGTATCTCTGCCCGTTCCTTCTACCAGATCAATCCCTATGCGACCGAGAGGCTGTACAGCACTGCTTTAGAGTATGCCCAGCTGACAGACAGCGATATATTGATTGATCTATACTGCGGAACAGGTACGATGGGGATTCTTGGCGCAAAGCGTGCAAAGAAAGTCTATGGCATTGAGATCGTCGCAGATGCCATTAAAGATGCCAAGATCAATGCCGAAGCAAATGATGTGCACAACATACAGTTTGTGAATGCAGATGCAGGAAAAGGCGCCCAGATGATCATTGCCTCAAAAATCAGAGCAGATGCTATGATCGTTGATCCGCCGCGGAAAGGCTGCTCAAAAGATACATTGGATGCTATTATGAAGATCGCACCGAAAAGACTTGTCTATGTCTCATGCGATCCAGCAACCTTAGCACGTGATGTAAAGATATTAACTGATCATGAATATCAATTAGAAAAAATTCAGCCCGTTGACATGTTTCCGCAGACAGTGCACGTTGAGACAGTAGTATTGATGTCAAGAGTCGAAGGATAATAGCCGCGAAAGCCCGGTAATACTGCGGTTTTCGTGCAATCGGGCAAATTCGGCATCGGGCAGGACGGACGCTTCTCGGTAACTTATCCAAGGGCAAATCCGGTCGAAAAGTGTGAGAGTTGAGTTGCCACGGTAGATGTCACTATGTTGAGTTGCCACGTTAGATGTCGGGGAGTTGTGGCTGTGAGATAGATGTTAGGAGGAGTTGGATGGAATTTACTACAGATATATTTTCATTAGATAAACCGTCGTCGGTAACATTTAACTTGGTTGGAACAAGACTTCCAAACAATCACGATTTGTATTTTCGTTCAAAACAAAAAGAACTTGTCGAGCAATACTCAGCTGCTCGTATATTTTTAAGAGAAACCGAAACCGATGATTGGGAACATTGGTTTAATCCAGTTGAGGATGATGTAGCTAATAAAGCTTTTAAGTTGATATTTCGGTCACATTTTTATGAGACTGCATTGTTCTATTATAATGCCATAGTAGATTTGTCTTGGACACTATGTTATGTGTCGGCAGAATTTGCCTGTAGCCAACAGGGAAAAAGAGTAGATTTATCTGGAATAAGACCTATCGATGAGGCAGCAACATTACTTAGAAGTGCTGAACGAAACGTGACAGCACCTACTGCCGAGAATAATCCCTTTGAGTACCTGAGGATGATGTGCCCTGAATTCATTCCTGCCTTCGATCAGATTATTGATTTTTGGAATGCTTTTTCAGATTCAGAAATAAGAAAGCGCTACAATTTTTGTAAACATAAAGGGAGACCGGCATATCAGGAAATTGAAGATTTGTCTTCAGGACGCGTGATGGGCTTTTATGTTCAAAATAAAGACACGGGAGAGAAAACCCAGATGGCGTCGGATATTGCTGATGTTAGGTATTCTTTTTCATTGGAGGATGCAATTGCACAATTGGTGGATTTTGATGATAACAAGCTCTTCCCATACATTAGAAAGTTGATAGATACGATTGAAGATATACTGAAGCCATCGCCGATGATTTAAAAATGAAAGAGCAAGTCGACTATATGGTTAATGACCATTAGTGCGACTTGCTCTTTTTATGCTTCGATTTCGATTGCAATCCCTGACTTGAATTCCACGGTGAAGTGGTCGTTGAAGACGGTAATCTTCTCGATGAGTTTTTTGACCAGAGCCTCATCAAACTCTGTTATGTCGGTTTCCTGTCCGGCGATGAAGTCCTGCAGCTCTTTGATTCGGTTCATGGCTTCTTTTCGGCAGTGGCTGTCCACCTCGGATTTCTCTTTCTGTTCCCGGAGCCGGAAGATCTCGTCGGCTATGGCATCGTAGTCCTGTTTATTGTTTGCCTTCTTGATGAGCTCTTTTTGCAGTTCTTCGAGCCTTGCCTGAATGCCGCCCGGCGAGAGGGTGTCAGCGCTGACCACAGCTTTTGCGATGTTCTGCTGTAAGGTTTTAAGGAAAAAGTCCCGCTCGGTAAGAATTTTATTGAAGGCCTTGACCGTGATCTCTTGTAGAAGGAGCTCGTTAACCGTCCGGTTGGTGCAGTTCTTTTCAGCCGAGGTCGGTTCCAAGCGGCTGATGCAGCGCCATACGATGGACTTGCAGCCGTGATTGTTCCAGTGAACGCGCCGGTAAAGCTCACCGCAGTCTCCGCAGAAAACCATCTGTGCAAAACAGTGATTGCAGGAGAAGCCGCGTTTTTTGCCTGTCGGGCTGACGTGGACTACCCGGCGACGGACAAGCTCCGCCTGCACCTGCATGAAGAGCTCTTTCGGAATGATTGCTTCATGATCGCCCTCAACGTAGTATTGAGGGACGGTGCCGTTGTTCTTGATCCGCTTTTTTGTTAAGAAGTCTGTGGTATAGGTCTTTTGAAGCAGCGCGTCGCCCATGTACTTCTCGTTGCGGAGAATCTTGTTGATGGTGCTGGTGTGCCATTTTGTCTTGCCAGCGCCGGTAAGGACGCCATCAGCCATAAGCCCGTCGGCGATCTTATCCATGCTGGAGCCTTCAAGGTATTCTCGGTAGATGCGCTTTACGATTTCTGCCTGCTCCGGATCAATGATCAGATGCCCGTTGTCATCCTTTGTGTATCCGAGGAAACGATTGTAGTTGACCTGAACTTTTCCCTGCTGGTAGCGGTACTGCAGACCGAGCTTTACGTTTTGCGAAAGGCTCTGACTTTCCTGCTGGGCAAGACTCGCCATAATCGTGATCAGCACTTCGCCTTTGGCATCCATTGTGTTGATTGACTCCTTTTCGAAGTAAACCGGGATATTCTTGTCCTTGAGCTGCCGGATGTATTGCAGGCAGTCAAGAGTATTGCGGGCGAACCGACTGATGGATTTTGTGATGATCATGTCAATGTTTCCGGCCATGCACTCGTCGATCATACGCTTGAATTCCGTACGCTTCTTTGTGTTGGTACCGGAGATGCCGTCATCGGCGAAGATTCCTGCCAGCTCCCATTCCGGATTTTTCTGAAT
>JAAYWN010000114.1 GCA_012516665.1 Erysipelotrichaceae bacterium | reverse complement strand
TCAAAGACAGGATTTTACCACATTCCTCTTTTGTTTCAAAGCGCCAATTTGCAAAAGAAAACACTGATTGATTCACCTGCGATCCATATCAGTGTTCAAAATCATTTGCCTTACTGTACTACAATACAGAATATGGCGATGTCCAAGCTTTTCGCCCATCAGCTGTTATCAGTTCTGCCCGAATATAGGATTCTCCTTCTGCCAGATGATACACGGCGTTGCCATTCTGTACATGCTGGAATCTTTCTTTGGTCCAAATATGATTGCTGTAGAAGCACGCCATGACCACATCCTTCGTACATGCAACATGAATAGTCTTTGTTTCTTCATCAAATGTCAGTTCTTTTATCTTAGGTCCTTGACTGGCATAGAAATTTCCTTCAGCAAGCGACCTCATAATGGCATTTCTGCTAAGACTTTCTGCATTGACCATGGTAAAGCTCCGGCATTCATCACCGCTGTATTGATGGACATCATCCCCAGCCATAGCAGGAATGAGCGCATTATAATGCGTCGCCCAAATATCGAACCAGGCGGAAGAATCACTGCGCTGACCATTCCATGGAATATCGGAAACAGCGTTGTAGATCTCAGCCGCGCCAATGCCTTCACACTCCGTGATGGCCGCAGGATCCATAACGGACCAGCATGGATGTGCGAGAACGGCAAAGCCGCCATCTTTCTTTATTGTCTCAATGATCTGCTGGGGCTCCGGATGCAGGTCCTGATCGAAATCACTGCCAAATTCATTGCTGTCCATGCCAATGCCTAAAATATGAAAGCATGATACATCTCCAGGCAGACTTGTATTTCTTCCATGCGTATCCCATTCGACACCAGACAGGAGAAGCATATCTTTCATATGAATCTCGTTTCCATCCAAAATACCGCTGCTGTTTGGCTCGATTGTAATGCTTGGCCGGCGATGATCGGTCAAAGCAATGAAATCATAGCCATGCTTACGATAGGTCTCAATAGCTTCAGCAGTGCTGACATGTCCATCCGAACGATCTGTATGCATATGAAGATTTCCCTGATACCAATTCTGATCTGTTTTAATGAGATGCCGCATTGTTTCCTCTTTTCTAGGCAATGGAGTCTGTCATATCTATCTTAAGCAATTGATTCAGCTCTACAGCATATTCCATTGGCAGTTCTCTGGTAAATGGCTCTAAAAAGCCCATGACGATCATTTCAGTTGCCTGTGCTTCACTGAGTCCCCTGCTCATCAGATAGAAGAGTTCATCCTCAGAGATCTTGGATACCTTGGCTTCATGTTCGATTGTTGATGTGTTGGAATCATTGATATTCAGAGGGATCGTATCCGATCTGCTTTTTTCATCCAGGATCAAAGTATCGCACTCGATCTTCGCTTTGGATTCATCTGCTTTCTTAGAGAACCTGATCCAATCGCGGAAATTAGTAATGCCGCCGTTCCTGGAAATTGATTTGGATACAATGGAAGAACTCGTATGCGGTGCAAGATGGATCATCTTTGCACCTGTATCCTGAAATTGTCCCTTGGATCCAACCGCAATGGAAATACAGAGCCCATGCGCATATTCACCTGCCAGAATACAGGCCGGATATTTCATCGAGATCCTTGAACCGATATTGCCATCGATCCATTCCATTGTGCCATGTGCATCTACTTTGGCTCGTTTTGTGACCAAATTCAGAATGTTGCCAGACCAATTCTGGACCGAAGAATATCTGCATTTAGCATTCTTGCCAACAAACACTTCCACTACTGCAGCATGCATGGAATCTTTCGAATACTGCGGTGCCGTGCATCCTTCAACATAAGAACATTCGGCATCATCATCTACAATGATGATCGAACGTTCAAACTGTCCCATCGATTCTGAATTGATACGAAAATACGACTGCAGGGGCTTCTCAAGCTTGACTCCTTTCGGCACATAGATAAAAGATCCGCCTGACCATACGGCTGAATTCAAGGCAGCCAGCTTATTGTCCGTCGGCGGCACGATTGTCGCAAAATATTTGCGGAACAGATCAGGATACTCTTTTAAACCGGAATCAATGTCTAAAAAGATAACGCCTTTAGACTGCACTTCATCCAGCATGTTGTGATAGACAGCTTCCGATTCATACTGTGTTGTTACACCTGATAGATACTTTCTTTCGGCTTCCGGTATACCAAGCTTTTCAAATGTATTCTTAACTTCTTCCGGAACTTCATCCCAGCTCTTTTCGGCTTCCTGTGAAACTTTTTTATAATATGTAAAATCCTGGAAATCGATATCGGAAAGATCAGGTCCCCATTTCGGCATATCCATCTTTTCAAACTGATGGAAAGATTTTACGCGGAAATCTGTCATCCATTCAGGCTCGTGCTTATACTTTGAGATCTCTCTGACAATCTTCTCATTCAGGCCTTTGCCTGTATCAATGACGGCTTTGACATCATCATGGAACCCATATTTATAATCGTCTTGGGAAGAGATGACATCATTGTTCTCATTCTTCTCGCTCATTTCTTTGCCTCACTCTCATCGATCATCTGATCAATTGCTTTCCAGCCAATGGTCGCACATTTGATGCGATTTGCCTGCTTATAGACATTCTTCATTGCCACTGCTTCTTCCAGGACATCCGGATCATATTCTTTTGCATCGATCATATTGAAATAATTGTCAATGATCTTCTTAGCTTCTTCAACAGACTTGCCTTTCAGCAGATCTGTCATCATTGAAGTTGATGCCGTAGAAATAGTGCAGGCAACACCATCAAAGCGAATATCATCGATCTTTCCATTCTCGATCTTTGACTGCACCGTTATATCATCAATGCAGCTGTCTGATGCCATATGCACTGATTGATATGTCTTATCATCTGTCAGTTTATGATGATGCGGATACTGATAATGATCCATGATCAGTTCACGGAGCACTTCAGGATCCTGCAGCATACTGTTTGTATCACTCATATCCAGCCTCCTAGAAGAAAATGCCCACGGCATTTTCCAATGTTATATTCTTAGCCGCTTCCACAAAGCGGTCAACTTCTTCTTTCGTGTTATAAAAATACAGAGAAGCACGAATGCTCTGGTCTGTACCGATGATCTCATGCAGAATCTTAGCACAATGATTGCCGGATCTGACCGCAATATTCTGCGATGCCAGATACCCTGCAGCATCCTGGGCAAATACACCTTTCGCATTAAAATCGATTGGTCCGTATTCATTATCCGGATTATAAAGAATAATATTATCGAGCGCTCTCATTTTCTCACAGAAATAAGCCCGCAGTTCTTTTTCATATGTACGTATATTTTCCATACCAATGCTCAGCAGATATTCAGCTGCCGCGCCCGTACCGATGATCCCTTCAATATTGGGCGTACCTGCTTCGAACTTCACCGGTGCCTCTTTATAAAGCACTGATCCATCGCTCTTAAAACGAGCATTCATATCGCCGCCGGTAAACACCGGTTCCATCTGCACCAGCAGATCATATTTTCCATACAATATGCCGACGCCGCTTGGCCCACACATCTTGTGCGCTGAAAAGCCCAAAAAATCAATATCCAGATTTTTAACATCGACCGGCATATGCGGCACCGACTGTGCCCCATCGACGATCATCAATGCGCCGCACTGATGCGCTGCCGCCGTCATTTCTTTAATTGGCTGTACCGAGCCAAGCACATTGGTCACCTGGGCCACAGATACTGCTTTCACGCCGGGATGCAGTGCTTTTCGAAAAGCATCCATATGTATACATGCTTCGGCATCTGTCGGAATATATTCAATCCTAATGCCCAGTTCTTTCTGCAGATTGTACCAAGGCAGCAGATTCGATGCATGCTCCGCCTTTGACAGCAGGACCGTATCGCCCTTTTTTAAATATCCTTTGCTAAGACCGAACACGATCTGATTCATGGACTGCGTCACATTGTGCGTATAGACAACTTCCTTAGGATCACAATGGATCAGTTTCGCAATAGAATTTCTCGTACCATCATAAAGACGATCATTGACCGCTGCAATTTCATAGTCGCCGCGATGGACATTGCTTGTATGATTGGTATAGAAATCCAGCACGGCATCGATCACGCACTGCGGTTTCAATGAGGTCGCTGCATTGTCAAAATAGATCAGATCCGAATGATGCTGGATCATCGGAAAATCCTGACGGATCTTATCGACATCTAGCATAATTCACCAATCTTCCTTTCCATTTCTTCCTTTAGTTTATTCTTCAGTTCTTCATTATTCAGAGTTTCTGTGATCGGCATGAGATATCCCTGCGAGATCAGAGAAGTGCACTGCTGAATGGAAAGTCCTCTGCTCATCAGATAATAGAGAGCATCTTCATCTACGCGCCCCATGCTCATTGCATGGCTTGCCTGTACATCGTCTTCATCGATCAGCAGCTCTGGCAAAATCACCGCATGCTGGCCTTCAGCAAAAGAAAGAGCACGCGATGTCTGATGAGATTCAGAACGATATGCACCTTTGACGATCTTGCCGACAGCATCAATGCAGAGATTTCCTTTGTCCAATACGACCGCATAGTTCTTCATATCACCATACGTATGCGGAGCATCATTCACTACTTTCATGTTATATGTCTTTCGGGTATCGACTAAAGAAGCACTGGACAGAAGACCTCTTGCCCCCTCTCTGCGCAGTGACATATGAACATTGCGCATCGTATCAGCATGATTGATCTCACCATAGGCAACTGTCACATCGCCATTGACCTCGTGAGTTTCATCAACCTCCAGCAGATCTTCTGATAGATTCCAGAACAGATAGTTTACTTTGACGTTTTCCGGTGCATATGTACTGATTCTCAGTTTTCCTGCATGAAGAATACGTACAAAAGCATCGCAGTCATGCAATGCACTGAAAGTGATCTCTATATCGCGCTGCGTATCGATCTCGTATTCACTGTATCCAGCCTGCAGCTGGATGTCCGTACTGACTTTGATCGGCGTCATTATTTCTTAGCCTCAGCCGCTGTTCTGACAGCACATGATCCAATAGAAGCTGGCGGCCTCTTTTCTTCTTCCGCTGCTGCCGGCTGTACATCATATTGTTTATAGATCCAATCATAGCCTTCCTGATCGATCTTATCGGCCAATTCACTGTCTCCCTGCAGAACGATCCTGCCGTTGACCAGAACATGCGTGAACTGCGGCTTGATCAGCTGATAGAATCTTTCATAATGAGATACGACAAGCATAGCCATGCCATCTTCTTCATGAAGCTTATTCAGAGCGTCTGCCACAATATGCAAGGCATCTACATCCAGACCGGAATCAATCTCATCCAGCATAGCAAAGGATGGCTTCAGCATTTCCATCTGCACGATCTCATTTCTCTTTTTTTCACCGCCTGAGAATCCTTCATTCAAGAAACGATGAGCAAGATCTTCTTTCATCTGCAGATCATTGATCGTACCTTCCATCGCTTTGATAAACTTAAATAATGAAATCGGCTCTTCTCTTCTGACATTCATCGCAGCTCTTAAGAAATCGCTGTTGGTAACGCCTGGGATCTCCTGCGGATACTGCATTGCCAAGAACAGTCCGGCAATGGATCTCTCATTGACCGGCATTGCCAGAATATCCTTGCCATCATAAACAATCGATCCCTGGGTCACCTTATACTTTGGATTGCCCATAACTGCCGCTAAAAGCGTAGACTTGCCATTGCCATTTGGGCCCATTAATGCATGGATCTCATGTTCTTTGACCAAGAGATCAATGCCTTTCAATATTTCTTTGCCTTCAACTTCAACGTGAAGGTCTTTAATCTCAAGTGTTTTCATCGTTAATAATTCACCCTCATTCCGAGGGATATTGTAACATTAATGCTTCATTTCGTGTTGTTTAACGATTCAAAGACAGAAACATTGTTATTTTCTCTACGTGATCCTCTTTGCCAAGGAATGTTCACAGAAACTTCAGAATGCAAAATTGCAAATGATATCTCATTATCATATAATAGAAAAGCGTT
>JAAYWN010000203.1 GCA_012516665.1 Erysipelotrichaceae bacterium | reverse complement strand
TATTGCCGTCATGATCGGACAGTTCTTTGATGATCTGGTACTTGTAATCTTCGTTCATAGAGAGTTCAACCTTTCTCATGATCCTTCACCTTCTTTCTTGGTATAAGAATCATATTCTATAGGAATTTCCTTTTGTGACAACTTCCCTTGATAACTTCTATGACAATATCGCTTGATAACGACATTATATCCGTGACTATGTCTTCATTTTACTTTCTTCTTTTGTAATTACAAGCGCTTTCATCAAAAAAGTAAACCGGTTATGTGCTTTCACCGTATTTTTAAACATAACGCAAGATGAAATATACGTAATTATGCGATTAATTAGCTATTGTAAGTGCTTACATATATGAGTAAACCGGTTATTAATTTTTATCATTTTTCGGTGCTTTCACAAGCTTATCAGGCTTGTCTGTACACGAAGGAGCAGATGCAGAACACGCAGCAGGTCACCTCATTAGGAGCGGCAGAGCTCTTTTTGAAATAAAAAGGCAAGTTGATACAACAGCTATTTTTTGCCGAATATCTGTTGTATTGCAAAAAAAATAAAAGTATGCCACCAGTATGCCAAAAGTATGCCACTTGAGTATTGATAAAAAAAGTCCGACAAAAACAGTGTCGGACGCTGTAGAAGCCAAAGCAGGGAAATCATAATTCTCTGCTTTTGTTATAATTGAAACATGATCGATATGGTACTTCACCGCGATTATCCTGAAGGAAATGTGCTGAACTGCGACAATCGCCCTTATTCTCCCGAAAAAGTCAAAATCACTGATATCATCTGGAATAATTATGATTGGCTGGACTCCCTGAATAAAGCGGGATATCTGCGCAAGGCCATCATGGAGAACATAGATAAAACTCTTCTATGCAATACCATCTATCTTGGCTATGACGCTTTTGAGTGTCCAAACTGTCATAACGGAAATCTGCTGTACCGCCACTGTCATTCCCGTTTCTGCAACTCCTGCGGTGTAAAAGAACAGAAGATGGTCGCTGCCAGAGTATCTGAAATGGCAATCGATGCCTCTCATCGCCATATTGTCTTTACGATTCCTAAAGAGCTCAGAAACTATTTCCGTATCGACCGCAAAGCCCTTGATCTGCTGTTCATCGCTGCCCGCAATACGATCTGCTGTATCTTTAACGAAAAGATCTATCGCAAGGCAAAGAAAAAATATATTAATGATTCTTACTATCTCTACCGGCATTTCAGGCACAAGAACGAATTCGGCATGATTGCCTGCCTGCATACTTTTGGCAGAGACCTTAAATGGAATCCTCATATCCATGCCTTAGTACCTGAAATGATTTATGACCCCGAGAACAATACTATCAAGCCTTTTTCTCATTTCGATTTCAAGAAGCTGAGACTCACTTTCCAATATGAACTGCTCCGTCTCATGACTGAATATTTCGGAGACAGGTTCAAACCGACTAAAAACAATATCTATAGGAATCATGGAAAAGGTTTTTATGTTTATGCAAAATATAACAGCTATGATCTATCGGAAACAGAAGGAAAGAAGATCGACAATATCAAGGGCGTAAAACAAAAAGTAAACTACATCATGCGCTATGCCTCTCGTCCCGCCATGGCTGAGAGCAGGATCGTTTCTTACGATAAGAATACGAATACCGTCCATTGGTTCTACAACCGACACGAAGATGATGTGCGCGTTGATGTGAATGAATCAGCTCATGATTTTATCAAACGTCTGATCGTCCATATCCCTGATGATGAATTCCGCATGATCCGCTATTATGGATTTTATGACAATCGGAAACGTTCCTCTTTGGACAGCATCTACAAACTGCTCGCTCAGAAAAAGCAGAAAGATTACATCAGTGTCAAAAAACGTGTGCAATTAGTTAAGATCCATTCCAGACGATATCATATCCGCACTTTTATTATGGATTCATATAATCGTGATATTATGCGCTGTCCGTGCGGTGCTATCATGGTCTATGTGGATTCTTATGATCCCCTGAAAGGAGTTAAAAACCATGAGCGATACCGAAAAGAGTGTATTGATGAAATGCG
>JAAYWN010000113.1 GCA_012516665.1 Erysipelotrichaceae bacterium | reverse complement strand
TCATATAGACTGATATAATCTCCATTTGTCAATAAACGCATAAGTACATAAGATCTTCTTGTTTGAGGGTTGTTGAGAATACCTTTTTCCTGAGATGAGAATTGTCGCAGATACTCTTGAAATATTTTATCATTCTGAATGATAAGCTTTGATCCAATACCATGTCTGATGTCTAAAATAGCGCCATGATCTTCCACTTCGTATTTTAAAATATTCAAATACTTCAAAACGGTCTTTTCAGAAGTGCGGAGCTCAAGGGCGAGGTCCTTGCTTGTCTGATATTCACTTTTTGACATCATGACATGAAGAATGTTATCAATTTTATCGTATCGCATGAAATAATAATATCATAAGAAAGAAAGCTGTCAGTTTTTAGGAAAATCAAAAAGTTCCTTTGGCAAGCGGAACTTGAGTGCATCTTCATTGTTAAGATTCCCCTATGATGAAGCTGCAGAAAAGGTGAGGACATGAAAAACAAGAAAACGATTCTGCTGATCTGTGCCAATGGTGCTTCTACAGGACTGTTTGCGGAAAGAATGAAAAAGGGCCTGCATGACAATGAACAATGGGTCATTGAAGCAAAGCCAGTCAGTGAACTTCCGTTAGTCGTTGCAAAGTATGACATGATCCTCATCGCACCTCAGATCGGTTATGAACGATCTAGAATCTGGGAATTGGCGGCACCCTATGGCGATATTGACATCATGGAGATCGATCCGGATGATTTCGCTAAGGGGAGAACAGAGAAGATCCTGGATCAGATCCGTTCATTGAATGGTGGGCCTGAGGACTGCATGACATTGCATGATGACGAAAGGGGAATTCAAATGTCAGAAACAGCAGGTAAAAAATCATTTATGGACAAAATGTCTGATTGGATGCAGAAATTCATTGTGCCAATCGGCATGAAGATCTCAAACCAGAGACATCTCGCCGCAATTCGCGATGGGCTCACGATCTTGATCCCAGCGACCATTATCGGAGGTATTGCATGTTTGATTGCAATTCCGCCGATTCCTTCTACGATCACAGAACCAAGCAACTTCTTCTATGCCTTTTTGTTAGCATGGAAATCGTTTGCTGCAGCAAATAGCAGCGTATTGATGATCCCGTACTATATGACCATTGGTGTCATTGCCATTTACGTTGTCTGCGGTGTTGCTTATGAACTTGCCAAATCATATAAAATGGATGGCATCAATAATATGGTAGCTGCCCTCTTAGTCTACTTATGTGTTTCAGGAGCTGTCAATCTGGAAACAGTTTCGCTGACAATTAGTAAGCTGGGTGCAGCATATATGTTCTCCGCAATGATTGTTGCGATCATTACAGTTGAGATCAACCGTTTCTTTGCCAAGCATAACATTGTGATCAAGCTTCCGGATTCGGTTCCGCCAAATGTAGCAGCTCCATTCAATGTTCTGCTTCCATTAGGCTTTACTGTCATTGCAATGCTTCTGATTGATTCAGGGCTTACTGCATGGACGGGTGCTGGATTTGCAAGTTTAATTTATACAGTTTTCCAGCCATTGATGAGCGCGACTGGATCTCTGCCGTCTGTCTTGCTGATCAACTTCTTAATGACAACATTCTGGTTCTTTGGTATTCATGGCGCAAATATGCTTTCAGTCGTTACTACGCCAATTACGACAGCAGCTTTAGCAGCAAATGCTGAAGCAATTGTCAATGGAACAACGCCCCCATATATTTATGCCGGTGCAATGAATTCTGTGTTTGGAAATTGGATTACGTACAATGTTATTCTTTTGGTAATCTTCCTTTGGTGCAAATCCTCTCAGGCTCGTTCGATTGCAAAAGTTGCGATTGTGCCGTCTTTATTCAATATCAATGAACCTACGATCTTCGGCTTGCCAACGGTACTCAATGTTTATACATACATTCCTCTATTGCTTTGCGGCATGCTGAATACGGCGGCGTATTATCTATGTGCATCTGCGAATCTTGTTGGAAGATTCTATATTACACTGCCATTTACGGTACCGGGACCTCTGCAGGCATTCCTAGGGACAGGAGATGTCAAAACGATTGTTCTTTGGATTATTCTATTCCTTTGTGATATTCCTCTGGTCTATCCGTTTATCAAAACTTATGATAAACAATTGCTTGCACAGGAAAAAGAAAATGCGGAAAAAGCCGCTGAAACTAATTAAGATTACGAGCACTGCATATGCAGTGCTTTCGTGCGTAAGGAGAAAATATGCAGATAATTGTAAATGGAGATGATCTAGGCTATACAAGAGGCGTGACGGAAGGCATTTTAGAGGGATATCATAAAGGCATACTGAGATCAACTACAGCTTTGATGAGCGCTCAATATATTGAAGAAAGTGCAGAATTGACTAAGGAATGTGAAGATCTTGGCATAGGGGTACATTTGAATCTGACCTTAGAACGTCCTTTGACAAAAAACCGAACACTTACCGATCCGACTACGGGAGAGTTTTATCATGGCCGGACAGAAATATGGAAACATGATCCTGATTATGATGAAATATATGCGGAGTGGAGCGCTCAGATTGAACGCTTTATTCAAGTGTTTCATAAATATCCGACACATTTAGATTCACATCATGGTGTTCATGATGCAACGCCTCAAGCTTTGCAGATTGCTCAGCAGTTAAGCAGAGAATATGATCTGCCATTGCGAAGATATAGTCAATTTACATATGTTCCCGAATTTTTTGGCTCTTCGAAGCCGCAGCAATTAATTGAGATTTTAAAAAAATATAAAGGGCAGAATATAGAGATCATGGCACATCCAGCGTTTGCTGATCTGGATCTGTACCGAAAATCTTCTGTCTGTTTCTCCAGAGTTCAGGAACTGGATGTACTGTGCAGCAGTGAAGTGATGCAGTATGTCAAAGATAACAATATACAGCTGACTCACTATGAAAGGATAGAAAAAGAATGACAGTACACTTCACACAAGAACATATTACGGAACATATTTATCGGATCAGAGGTGTCGGGGATGCATGTATGTATTATATTCATGGCAGCAATACTGGCTTGCTCGTTGATACTGGTTATGGTGTCGGCAATCTGCGCTCCTTTATTGATGAAACATTTGATCAGCCTTATGAAGTGGTAATAACACATGGGCATGCTGATCATGCAAATGGTATCGAGCAGTGGAAAGATGTATATCTGAATCGGTTGGATAGAGATCTTTATTATACGAAAACAGCAATTTCGTTGAGAAGGATAATGCTAAAAAGAACTGTTCCAAATATTGATTCTTTTCCAGATACAGAATTTCAAAAGCAATTCACAGGAATATTCAAGGATATTGAAGATGATATGATATTCAATCTTGGCGGCTGTACTGTGCAGACAATCAGTGCGCCTGGTCACACGCAAGGCATGATGGTCCTATTGGTTAAAGAGGATCGCACTGCTTTGTTTGGTGATGCATGCGGCGTTTGTACTTTTTTATTCAAACCCGAATCTTCTACGGTAGCCGAGTATTGTCGAACATTGAAGAAATTACAATCATATGAAGACTGTTTTGATATTGTACTTCGACAGCATGGTACCTGTTCTTCACCTAAATCGATAACTGAAGAAAATTTGGAAACAGCAAAAAAAATAATTTCTGGAACGGATGCACATCTTCCATTTGATTATCTAGGAGAACATGTTTGGATGGCTGAACCGTATGATCCTGCTACGGGAATGCGCAAAGATGGAAAATCAGGAAATATTGTTTACAGTATGGATAAAATACGATGAAGTTAAAAAATGACTCCTTCATTCAAGGAATCATTTTTATGCTTGCTTATCAATTTTATAATTTGTTTTTGGCATTGCGCATTGCACCAAATAGACCAGCCTGATTGCCTAACTGTGCTGATACGACAGAAACATCCTGAAAGCCAGGGATCGCTGAAGCATGAATGCGTTTCTTGATACCGGGCAGGACAGATGGCTGTTCCAGAATGCCGCCGCCGAGAACTAGGCATGGGATATTGTATATATGCAGAATACTGAGCAGTCCAACAGATACTTCATCAAGCCAAGTATTGACGGCTTCTTTAACAATTGGTTCATCTATTCGGGCAAAGATCTTTCTGCCGTTATCCAGTGAAGGATCTTTTTCTTTTGCAATGGTGACAAGAGCGGTTGTTGATGCCCATCGCTCATAGCTGCCAGCAAAAGGGTCTTCGGGATCTTGCTTTTCGGGATGTGTGATCAGCCCGCCGATCATCAGATTGGCACTTCCTCCGCTGCCATAGTATGGCTTGTGTTCAAGGATGACACCGCCACCGATGCCGGTACCGTAGGTGATGCAGATATAGTCGCTGTAAGATTTGGCTGCACCATCGGTGCCTTCGCCAAGAGCAGCACAATAGGCATCATTCATCACCGCGCATGGGCAATGAAAACGGTCAGCAAAATATGTCTGTACATTGGTGCCGGTATATCCGGGCATATTCTCGTTGGCATAGCGAATGATGCCAGTATGCGGATCGACCTGTCCTGCTGTGCTGATGCCGACAGCATCAAAAGAGCCGATGTTTTCAAGCAGCTGAGCTGCATTCTGCAGCATGATCTGTGCTCCTTGCTTTGCTAAAGTATCTGTTTCACTTGTTTTCAGTAGTCTGCCGTCCTCAAATAGGCCAGCTTTTATGCGGGTCCCGCCGATATCGAGAGAAGCAATGCGCACAGGGGAGTTCATTGCTTGATCACCGCCGTAAATTTCTTTGTGATCTCAAGCGGCCGAGTAATGGCGGCTCCGACGACAGCACAGTGCACACCGAGATCCAAAGCAGTCTTCAGCTGCTCAGGAGTTCCGATATTGCCTTCGGCAATCACTGACCGACCGCAGTTCTTGACTAAGCAGTCGATCATATCAAAGGGCGGTACCGTTCTTCCTTTTGTATAGGAAGTATAGCCAGCCATTGTTGTACCAATAATATCAAAGCCCATTTCAGCAGCTGCCATGCCTTCTTCTGGCGAAGAACAGTCTGCCATGAACAATTGTTCCGGATAAATTCTGCGGACTTCTGCAAAGAACTGGCTCAGGTTCTGCCCATATGGACGGGTGCGATTTGTGGCATCCATGGCAAGTATTTCAACGCCGCACTGCATTAATGCATCAATTTCTTTCATGGTCGGTGTGATGTAGACTTCCGAATCTGGATAGACGCTCTTGATGATGCCGATGATCGGCAGATTGACAGTTTTGCGTATTTCTTCAATATCTTCGACGGTATTGGCACGAATGCCGACAGCTCCGCCCATCTGGGCTGCCAATGCCATGCGTGACATGATAAAAGAACTATGCAGAGGTTCTTCGGGAAGGGCCTGGCATGAAACGACAAGTCCGCCCTGAATTGCCTTTAAAATATCAGTATTATGCTGATTCATTATTGAATCCTCCAAGTTTTTGCTGTTAGTGATTACATCCAGATAGTAGCACCAGCAGACTTGAGTTGTCCATGAAAAAAGAAAAAATATTTTACAAAAGCATAAATAAGAAATTATTTTTCTATACGAGACAAATTTGTGTATAATAATCTTGTCTATGTCAAAACATACAGAAAAAAATAATCAGGATCAGAATTTTCTGATGAAGATCAATGATATTTACTATGAACTGACATCTTCTGAAAAAAGAGTAGCGGATGTTATTATTTCGAATGCCAGCAAGGTACAGCATTTGACAGCCACGCAGCTGGCAAAGGAATGCAATGTAGCCAATGCGACCATTACACGGTTCTGCCAGAAACTGCAATGCCGCAACTATATGGAATTGCGGGTATCTATTGGCAGAAGTGCAAGTTCGCATGAAGTGTCAGAAGGACCAATCACCGGTGAAGTGACAGCGTCGGATACCATTGCTGAGATGTGTGCCAAACTATACAATATTGAAGTAGATGCTATTACGCAGACACATGAGATGGTCAAACCGGAACTGATCAAGAAAGCGGCAGAGTACCTAGGCTCGGCCCAGAATGTGCTATGCATGGGGCAGGGCGGCTCGATGATCATGGCTGAGGAAGCAGCTCATCTATTCAGTACGACTTATCCGAATTTCTTTGCCATTACAGATGATCATCTGCAGATAACAAGAACAGCTGTCTCTCATTCCAACGATGTGATCCTATATTTTTCATACAGCGGTGCCACGCGAGAACTGATGGATCTTCTTCCGGTCGCCCATTCCCGTAAGATCAAAGTGATCCTGGTCACGCGCTTTCCAAATTCACCGGCAGCTCTGCAGGCTGATCTTGTCCTGCAGTGCGGTGCAAATGAAAGTGCGCTGCAGCTTGGCAGTGCAGAAGCTAAAATTGCGCAGATCTGTCTTTTGGAGATCATTCATACAGAGATGTGCCGTCATGATATGGAAACAATCGGTGAAAGGAAGCAGGCAATCTTAGATGCACTTGCCTGCAAGCATGTATAATGTTTGATCCTGAAAATCTATTCTGGCGCATCATCAGCCGCGGTGTGGATATTGTTGGGCTCTCATTGGCTTGGGCTGCATTGTCTTTGCCGATCATTACCTGCGGGGCGGCATCATCCGCCCTGTACTATACAATCGTGAAATGCTTCCGACAGGGAGAAAGAGAGACTTTTCATATCTTTTGGCAGGCTTTCAAGAATAATCTGAAGCAGGGAAGCATCTTATCACTGATGGCAGCTGGTTTGCTGCTGGTCCTTATCTATGGCTACAGTGTAATGCAGGCCAATTGGTCATCCGCTTTAGGTCAGGTCATGTTCGTTGTTTATAATCTGCTCTTGATCGTGCCGCTTGGCATGCTCTGCTATCTATTCCCGATGCAGGCACGGTTTGAACAGCCGGTGAAAGAGCTCATCATGAATTCTTTCTTTCTTGCTATGCGGCACATCTTTACAACGATCGTTGTAACTTTGATGATGACAGAAGCGGTGATCAGCACGGTTGAATATTGGTGGCCGATCTTCTTTGTGCCGACGCTGTGTGCTTGGATCGCTTCTTTGTTCCTGGAAAAGATCTTTGCAAAATACTTGGACACAGATCAGAAACAGAAGTTTGCAAATAAAGGTGAATAAAACAGCTTCAGAGATCGAAGCTGTTTTTTAGAGCAAAGCAGGAATGAGATCTGTGAGGATCTCGGCCAATTGCGCATGACCGCATCTTGTGAAATGCATATGATCGATCTGATTCAATGGAATATTCTTGGCATTGAAGAAATGGCAGCCCGTGAGCTTTGCCTGTTCTTCATAGTAATCGGCGAGCTGTTCTGATTTTTCTGCACACCCTTGGCCCATTGCCGCATCAGACATTCTGCGGCCGATCGGCGGCGGACAGATGATCAGAATATTCGGCCCATGACTGCCCCAGCAGTCAGTCGCTTTTGCCTTATTGATCAATCTCTGCATACCGAGAGAGATGCATGCGGCATTCATGCCAAGACGTTCTTTAGTATCATTGGTGCCAAGCATCAGGATCAGCAGATCAATCGGTTCATGGCTTTTCAGCAATGAATAGATGACAGATAAAGCATCCATGGATTCATGCAATGGGTCAGGGAATACGGTCGTTCTGCCGGACAGACCCTCTTCACTGACCAAGTATTCTTTCCCTAAAGATTTCTGCAGCAGACATGTCCATCGCTCATTTTCCGTAAAGCGGATACCATGGTCTTCACTGTCAGCTGGATCAGCATTATATCCATGTGTATTGGAATCGCCGATGCATAGAATATGTTTTTTCATATATTTGAATATCTCCTCTGTTCTTCCATCATGGCAAAAAAAAGTATATTTTGCAAAAAAAGAAAAAGACAAATCGAAAACAATTTTCTAAATTTCCCAAAATTGAAAAGTATCAGCGAAAAAGCCCGCATCTGTATTCATTCTGCACTGGTAAAATTTTTCATGAATATAAAATTATAAAAAAAATTTCAAATTTGTATTGACGGCACCGATTTCGTTGGCTATTCTCAAGGTATGTTAGCGGTTACATTTCCGAAATGAGGAGGAAAGAACATGTTTAAAAAGTTTACATCAGCAGCACTGGCATGCATCACTGCTTTATCATTGACAGCATGCAGTTCCGGTGCAGCATCAGCAACAGCATCTGCAACATCCAAAGCATCAGCCACTTCCATTACTCTTTGGACATATCCAATCGGACAGTGGGGAGATGAAGCATCTGTCAAGAAACTGACAGACGCCTTCACAGCCGATACAGGCATTTCTGTAACGGTAGAGTATCTGACATATAAAGACGGCGATGATAAGGTCAATACCGCTCTGTCCGCAAATCAGGCTCCGGATCTGATCATGGAAGGTCCAGAACGTTTGGTTGCCAACTGGGGCGCAAAGGGCTACATGGCAGATCTGTCTGATATTATGGACAGTACATCTTCCAAAGAAATTTATTCTTCTGTCCTGAGTGCATGCAAGAATGACAAGGGTGCTGTTTATGAGTATCCGCTGGTCATGACAGCTCACTGTATGGCGGTCAACGTCGATGCCTTCAAAGCGGCTGGCGCTGATCAGTATTTAGATCTTAAGACACATACATGGACAACTGAAAATTTCACTAAGGCAATGGCAGCGATGGCTTCCTACTATGGCGGAGAAACAGTCGGTACTGTATACTGCGCAGGCCAGGGCGGCGATCAGGGCACCAGAGCTCTTGTCAACAACCTCTACGGCGGTGAATTCACAAAAGCAGATCATTCAGGTTATACATGGGATTCAGATGCAAATGTCAAAGCTCTGACAGCCCTCTATAACATGGGCGGCATCAAGTTCGATTCTTCTTTGGTCGGCGGCGATGAGATCTCGCTGTTCTACAATGAGACGCTGAAGGTTGCCTTCTGCTGGAATATTGCTCAGCAGCTGGATCCGAATGCTGCAGGCACAGGCACAGGCAAGACCATCAACGGTCAGGAAATTGCATTCATGAGCTTCCCATCAGAGACAGGAACATCCAAATTGGCAGGCGGCATCTGGGGCTTCGGTGTATTTGATAACAAGGATGAATCCAGAACAGCAGCAGCTAAGCAGTTCATTACTTGGATGGCGAATTCCTCTCATACAGAAGATGCTGTCAAGACAGCAAAGTACTTCCCAGTCCGTGATTCCGTTCAGGGAACAGATATTTCCAAGATGTGGTCTGATAACCAGACAATGCAGGACTACAGTGTTCTGATGCAGTATCTTGGCGATTACTACCAGGTCACTAAGGGATGGGCTTCTGCTCGTACAGCTTGGTGGAATATGCTTCAGGAGATCGGCACCGGTGCTGATATCAAGGCAACCGTCACAAAGTACAATACGCAGGCAAATGAAGCTGCGGCAAAAGAATAGTCAGCTAAGCAATTCAAACGAGGTAAGATATCCCGCCCGCGCTGAGTGGGTGGGATATTTATTTCGCTTCATAAACTGAATCACCTTCGTATATATCAATGAAAGGGGGATGTATAAGATGAGTACTTCATCGTTAAGCAAAGCTCAGAAAAGAAAAGATACACTGCATGGATATTTATTTCTGCTGCCAAGTCTGATCTTCTTTATTGGCTTTGTCGTTATTCCGATGGTCTACTGCGTCTATATCAGTTTCTTTGATTCCAACCTGAATGCCACAACTTCGGATGTGTTTATTGGTCTGGATAACTATAAAGAACTGTTCCAGGACGAAGTGTTTATCAAAGCACTGCAGAACACGATGATCATTGTTCTGGTCTCCGTACCAGTTGTAACGATCTTCTCGCTGTGGGTATCTTCCGTAATCTTTAAGCTCAAGAACTGGGCTCTGTCCTTCTTCCGCTGTATCTTCTATCTGCCGGTCGTGACTGGTTCGGTAGCCGTTACGGTGGTATGGAAATGGATGTATAACAACTATTACGGGATCTTCAATTATGCCCTGAAATCAACAGGGATCATTCATGAAAATATCAACTGGCTGGGCGATCCAAGATTTGCACTTGGCTGCATTATCCTGATCCTGCTGACGACTTCAGTGGGACAGCCGATCGTTCTGTATGTATCTGCTTTGAATAACGTGGATCAGGGCCTGATCGAAGCTGCGAAAGTAGATGGGGCGACAGACAGACAGGTATTCTGGAAGATCAAATGGCCTTCTATCATGCCTACTACTCTGTATATACTGGTCATTACGACGATCAACAGTTTCCAGTGCTTCGCATTGATCCAATTATTAACATCCGGCGGACCGAACTATTCCACCGAGACAGTTATGTATTACATTTATTACACGGCATTTAAAGTCTATCGGTTTGGATATGGAAATGCGATGGGCGTCATCCTGGCAATTGTGATTGCGATATTCTCTGCCATTCAATTCAAGCTGGGCAAGGAAAAGTAAGGAGGAGATGAGCGATGAGCGAAATGACACGAAAAATTTCAAAAGCGAAACCTTCTTCTGGACATAAATCTTCTTGGACACCTTATAAAACAATATCCGTTATTATCTTGGTCATTATGGCTGTTCTCTTCTCCTTCCCGCTGTATTGGATCATTACAGGATCTTTCAAGACAATGCAGGAGATCAACTCAACAACACCAATATGGTGGCCTACCCAGTGGGTAATGACCAACTTTGAAAAATTGTTTACCAAGCGTTCCGCACCATTGTTTGAATTCTTAGGCCTTGTCGGACCGACAGTCCCAGGCGCGATCCGCTGGCTTGTCAATACTGTGTTCATGTCAGTGGCAGCGATGGTCCTGACATGCATTACAGCAACGATGGCAGGATATGCTTTAGCTAAGAAACAGTTTGCCGGCAGAGGACTTCTGTTCTCTCTGATCGTCTGTGCAATGGCCTTGCCAAAACAGGTCATTCTGATTCCATTGATCAAAGAGATCTCAGCAATGGGGCTCTATGACAATATTTGGGCGGTGATCCTGCCGACGGTCGGCTGGCCATTCGGTGTCTTCTTGATGAAGCAGTTTTCCGAAGGTATTCCAAATGATCTTCTGGATGCGGCCAAGATCGATGGCGCTGGACAATGGCGTACTTTTACCAAGATCGTTGTGCCGATCATTAAGCCAGGCATCGGTGCATTGGCAATCTTTACTTTCATTAACAGCTGGAATGATTACTTCATGCAGCTGATCATGCTGACATCCAGCAAGAACCTGACGATCTCATTGGGCATTGCGACCATGCAGGCAGAGAATTCAACAGACTATGGTCTGATCATGGCAGGAGCTGTATTGGCTGCTGTACCAATCATCATTGTCTTCCTGCTTTTCCAGAAATACTTTACGAAAGGAATTACGATGGGAGCAGTCAAGGGATGATCATGCATACGTATTGCAAAGAGGAGCGAAATATATGACTTATGAAAAATTCAAGGGCATCATTCCGGCATTTTATGCCTGCTATGATGATCAAGGAAATATTTCTACAGAAAGAGTGAAGGAACTTGCTCACTACTTATTGAAAAAAGGCGTGAAGGGGGTTTACGTCGGAGGATCTTCCGGCGAATGTATTTATCAAAGTGTGGCAGAACGCAAAGCTGTATTGGAAGCAGTCATGGAGGAAGTCGGCGGTAAATTGACAGTCATTGCTCATGTTGCCTGCAATAATACAAAGGACAGCTGTGAATTGGCAGCTCATGCAGAAAGTCTGCATGTTGATGCCATTGCTTCCATTCCGCCGATCTATTTCCATCTGCCGCCGGAAGCAGTTGCGAAGTATTGGAATGATATTTCAGAAGCAGCCCCGCATACTCCATTTATTATCTATAATATTCCGCAGCTTTCGGGAACTGCATTGAATCTTTCTTTATTGAAAACGATGAAAAAGAATCCTAATTTATTAGGCGTGAAAAATTCTTCAATGCCAGTACAGGATATACAGATGTGGCATGATGAAAATGTCTTTGTTTTCAATGGACCGGATGAACAGCTTCTTTCCGGGCTGGCTGCTGGAGCAGGAGCTGGTATCGGCGGTACATATGCAATCATGCCGGAGCTTTACATAGGCATCTTCAATTGCTATCAGACAGGTGATAACGAGAGAGGAAGAGCTCTGCAGAATGAATGCTGCCGTATTATCTATAAGGCGTGCGAAGCAGACTGCAATATGTATGCGACGATGAAAGAAGTGCTCCGTCTTCAGGGTGCTCCGGACATCGGCGATGTTCGTATGCCTCTGAGCGGACTGAGTGAAAAGGGCAAAGAATGCGCCGAAGCTGTCGCTGACATGATCGCTTCTGCAAAGCGCAATCTGCTATGATCTTAGATTCATTAGATCATCGCAGTTGTTATGCAGAGATGCCTGAGCTTAAAAAGATCTTAGATGCAATGGCAGAGATCCATGCGGAAACCATGCCGCGCACTAAGATAGTCATCGATGGCGACAGGGCATTTATCAATCCAGTGCAGATGACGACCAAGCCCTTTGCCGAAACTAAGTTTGAAGCACATAAAAGATATGCAGATGTTCATTGCGTTATTTCCGGAACAGAAGAGATCATCGTCAACGATCTCAGCAAAGTAAAGGAAATAGAAACGTATTCTGAAGAAAAAGATATTGGCTTCTACCAAGGGGAGAATGGTACGGTATGCATCCTGAAACCAGGCGATTTCTTAGTCTGTTTCCCGCAGGATGCACATCGTGTCGCAATTGCACCGAGCATTCCAGATGCAGTCATCAAACTGGTAGGAAAAATAAAAGTTGATTAGTATGACAAAGTTCATGGGCAGATGCCTATGGACTTCTGTTTTTGAAAGGGCATCTAGCTGCTGGAACGAATCATATA
>JAAYWN010000112.1 GCA_012516665.1 Erysipelotrichaceae bacterium | reverse complement strand
AATATACGGAAGCTTTCCTAAGGTCACTCCCTGGATGATTTCTCGGTTTTCCATATTCTTATTGTAACTTTTTTTGTGCAAAAAGTCTTATCTTCAGAGATGTTCGCTTTTTTCTTTGATCTGCTGATCCGCAAAGGCGATCCGTTCATGCATTTCACGGGCCGAGATCCGTAAAGCTCCTTGGGAGAATACAGCATTCTGGATCAGGCCGTCCGAGGTAGCTACCGACAGTGCATAGATTCCACGATATCTGTATCCTGCACTTTCAATCCAAGCATCAGCCGTCTCATCCGTCTTTGTATAGACGATCGTCAGATCTTTCTTTTTGATCACGGAACCAGGATTGTCCTTTTTCAGATATCCGTCAAAGACAACGATCATCGCATCTTTTGTATAGGCCTGATAATTCTGCAAAATCGCCAGAAGCGTATTTCTGGCCGCATAGAGGTCTTCTTTGACTAGATCTTTGGTCTCTGGCCAGTCATAGATCATGTTGTAGCCATCAATGATCAGCAGCGAAGGAAGATGCGTTGCTGCTCTCTTCCTGCTTTCTTTTTCTTCTTTCTGTACAGAAGAATGCATTTCTTTGGATGCCCTGCGATTGTTAGAAGAAGCGCTCTGCAGGATGGCATGGAGATCTTCTTCAGCGACCTTCATGGTCGCTGCATGATATACGGCACTGCTTTCTTTCTTCAGCTGAATATCCATCTGTGCATCGGCTTCCGGCCAAGGAACATTGTATCCCGTGCCATTGGCGCAGAAAACAGAATCGGCTGGGTTCTTCAGATCCATCTGCGGATCATAACCGATCTTGGCGATGATCGCAGCTGCATCCATGCATGGATGATACCCTTCAAAAGATGATTCATATCGGCCCGAGCCCTTCGTATAGGCAATGACTTCATTCTGGTAATTGACCATGGTGCGAACCGGTCCGCGGCCCTGAATGGACATCCAGCCATTTTCCTGTTCGCTCACCTTTACGTCTGCGCGGCGCTGCTGCAGATCAAAGAGCGCTCTGCTCAGGAACGCCGAAGGTACGCTGAGCATAAAGCTGTCATATGGTTCCAGCAGGATACTGTCGGCCTTCATCAATGCCTGGCGCACGGCCCGCAATGATGCTTGGCGGAAATCACCGCCGCTTGTATGCTTGATACTGCCCTTGCCGGCGATCAGCGTGATCTTAGCATCAGTTAACGGTGAACCGCTCAATACACCAAGATGTCTCTTTCGCTGCAGAGAAGAAAGGATGGAACGCTGCCAAGAAGCATTCAGTTCATCGCTGCTGCATGCCGTATCGATCACGATCCCGCTGCCTGAAGGCATTGGTTCTAAATGCACATGGACCTCCGCATAGTGGCGCAGCGGTTCAAAGTGTCCTGCACCATCCACACCTGACGCAATTGTCTCCTGATACAGGATCTCACCGGTACCGAAGCCGACCGTGATGCCGCTGTCAGCAAAGATCTTCTTCTGCAGCACTTCCTTCTGCATTTCACCCATGATCTGCACTTGGATCTTCTGGCTCTTTTTATCAATGGATACCTGGAGCTGCGGATCTTCAGAAGCAAGCTGCTTCATCGTTTCTGCTAACGCCAAGGCATTTTCGTTTTCATTCGTGACCAGTTCATAGGTCATGCATGCCTGCAGCAATGGGCGTCCTGTCTTCTCTTCAAAGCCTAGTCCATCCCCTGCTTCTAAACTTTCCAATCCTCTGACAGCAACAACATCGCCTGCTACTGCTTCTTTGCACGCGTCATACTGAGCACCTTGATACATGCGGATGGCATCGATCTTTTCTGTCTCATCGATCTTTTCTTTCACCGTGATCCTGCCGCCGGTGATCTTCAGATGGGCAAAGCGCTCGCCCTGCTCGTCCAACGAGATCTTATAGACTTTGGCGCCAAAAGTTTCCGGGTAGATCCTCTCCGGTGCCAGCTGCGCCAAGAGATCCAGCATGCCATCAATGCCATCCATCTTCAGTGCCGAACCAAAAAGGACCGGAAAGATCTTCCGCTGATAGAAAGCACGGCGCATCGTTTCTTCGCTCAGGTGTCCCGTCGCGGTGTATTCTTCCAGCATGGCATCATCGCACAGAGATGCCTCATCCTCTGTATCCGCTTCATGAAAAACGATGCATGCATCGGAGCATTTTGTCTGCAGATCCTTGATCAGATGTTCTTTGGACAGATAGGAAATATCCATTTTGTTAATGAAAACAAAAACGGGAATATGATAATGCGCTAAGCATTTCCATATTGTTTCGGTATGGGACTGCACGCCATCCTGCCCATTGATCACTACAATAGCAAGATCAAGAACAGCCAGGCTCCGTTCCATTTCACTGGAAAAGTCTGCATGCCCAGGCGTATCGATCAGATAGAATCTGGTATCTTTATAATCAAAGTGTGCTTCTTTGGCATAGATCGTGATGCCATGCGCCCTTTCTTCTTCATCATAATCCATGACCGTATCGCGGCGATCTACCCGCCCCATTTTTCGGATCGCACCGCTCTGAAACAGCATTGCTTCAATGCATGTTGTTTTTCCAGCATCTACATGTGCCACTATGCCTATGGTCTGTTTCTTCATTGCCCTATTATATAACAAAGCCCACATCGCTGCGGGCTTCTGTCATCTTATTCGCTTGCTTTCTTCTTCAGATCAGCAATCTCATTCTCTTTGTCTGTCTTTTCATCTCGGGTCTTTGACACATCAAAATCTAATAGAACTTCAGAAAGCAGGGTGATAGCTGCTTTTTTTGATGAAAAAAAAGTCAAATTATATGCTTTTAACAATCGTATATTGTCGTATGGTGTGCTATAATAATTTGGGGTGACCATATGAGAATATCTATTACAGCTTCTAAGAACTTCGAAAACATCTATATTCTGAGAGATATCTACATCAATCCTACAAAAAGAAAGACTGTCATCCATAAGGCTCTT
>JAAYWN010000111.1 GCA_012516665.1 Erysipelotrichaceae bacterium | reverse complement strand
TCCCTCCATTACTAAATACAGTATAGCACACAATGCGACACATTGCTACATATAAAATCATAAAATTTGACAACTTTTTGAAATAAAAAATGCGGCCAATAGGCCACATCTGGATTTTGTGTGTTCATCAGAACTGCTAAATTCCCGGGCATGCTTTTTTGATGCTTGGGACAATATACGGTCGGCAGGCACCTGTGATATAATAAATGAGACTTTTTAGAAAGGAGCAATCCTGCCTTGTCTGCTTATACATTAAATCTAACGCTGCAGAATATCCGTACTATTATTGTGATGTTTTTGGATATTTTCATCATGTGGCTCATTCTATATTATGCTTTGAAGATCGTACGCACTAATTCAAGAACGATTCAGATCTTTAAGGGGATCCTTTTGGTTGTTGTGATAGATGGTCTGGCGAAACTGCTTGGACTGAAGACGCTTCAGTTCTTTACGGATATGTTCATCAACTGGGGATTCTTGGCAGTGATCATCATCTTTCAGCCGGAACTGCGTTCTTTATTGGAACGCATCGGCAAGACGAATGTATTTTCCCGCATTACAACATTGACCGGCAATGAAAGAGAACATCTGGTAGACCAGATCGTTACCGCTGTGATGCTGCTGAGCAAAGATTCTACGGGTGCATTGATCTCCATTGAACAGTCTCATTCTTTGGATGATTTTATTTCGACGGGAACTGCCTTGAATTCCGATGTAACAGCAGAACTGCTGACATCTATTTTTGTAACATCGACACCTCTGCATGACGGAGCTGTCATAATACAGGGCGATAAGATTGCCTGTGCTTCTGCTTATTTTCCGCCGACCAACTTGGAGCTTCCATCGCGCTATGGTGCGAGACATCGGGCAGCAATAGGTATTTCGGAGATTACGGATGCTGTAACGATCGTTGTTTCTGAAGAGACAGGTACGGTGTCAATTACGGAACGCGGCAAGATCTTTGTCATGAAGGGGCGCAAAGAGCTCCGAGACTATCTGCTGCGGGCTGTCTGCGGTGAAATGACGGAAGCGAAGACCAAGCGTGTCAGCAATGGTCTGTCAGAAGATGAAATGCCGGAAAGCAATGCCAAAAATGAGAAAAAAGAGACCGTGCTCAGCAAGCTTGCATTAAAGAAGCAGACGCAGAGCACTGATAAGATCGAAGCTGAGAGTGTTGTTCCGGCGGCTGAAGATATCGAGCGCATTCATGCGCAGGTAGATCAGGAAGCCAAAGCAGCAGCTATTAAGCTGCCGCATAAAAAGGATCGTCCAGAACCAAGCTATCCTGTGCAGAGCGAACGCATTGCACCGACCATGGAAGAGAGCAGCCAGAAGCTCCAGACTGAAAATGAAGAACCGGCAGCAGGGACAGGAAGATCGGGGAAAAGAATGACACCGGAAGAAGTCAAGGCGGCACGGGAAGCGGAACTGAAAAGATATTCTCACACAGGATCCTCCAAGGAAAGAAATGGAGGTGACCAGTGATGAGCGAAAAGAAAAAGAAGCCCGATCTTCAGAATCAGGAAGAAAAAGAAGATAAGTCTAAAACAGAATTGGCGAAAAGAATTGCGGAGCAGTCGCAGAAGGCAGAAGATGCCTATCAGCATCTGGAAGATTGGCTGATTCGGATCATGCGCTGGTTCTCGACTGTTTTGGACAAGGTCATCTTCAATTCAAAGCATTCAAAGATGATTGCTTTGATTTTGGCAGTGCTGATGTACGCCGTTGTAAACTACGATTCGATGGCATCGGTCTATACTTCAACTTTGAAATACTCGAAAACAATTGAAGATGTACAGGTCAGTGCCAAATACAATTCAGATACTTTTGAAATCTCCGGACTGCCGGCAAGCTGCACTGTTACGGTAACAGGCGATGCGACCAATGTTACAAATGCAGCTGGGACTTCTGACGGTGCTGTTATTGCTGATCTGGATGGCTTGACGGAAGGTGAACATACAGTCAAGCTGACAGCGGATGGCTATGGCAGCAGTGTTACAGCTGTGGTCAATCCTTCAACAGCGGTTGTTACATTGAAGAAAAAGACAACACAGCAGTTTGACCTGTCATATGATTTTATCAATTTGGATAAAATGGATGATATTTACAGCGCGGGCACACCGACCTTTGAATTTACCAAAGTCAATGTCAGAGCATCGAAAGAAACACTTTCTTCAATTGCCTTTATCAAGGCATTGATCGATGTCAATGGGCAGACCGCAGACTTTGAACAGGACGCAAAACTGATTGCTTATGATGCAAACGGCAGTCCGGTGACGGCAGATATTGTGCCAAGCACGGTCCATGTCAAAGTACCAGTCACATCACCGAATAAGACGGTACCGATCCGGGTACTGGTCAATGGCACCGTACCGGATGGCAAAGCAATTGAATCCATTACGATGGATCAGCAGTCGGTAACGATCTATGGCAGTGAAACAGTTCTGGCTGGTATAGACAACGTTACTGTCACTTTGGATGCGACAGCTTTGACCAAGGATTCCTCGGTCATTCGTCCGATCGTCCTTCCGTCTGGAGTAGGCAGTTCTTCAGTGTCACAGGTCACTATGGCGGTCACTTTGGGCAATGGGGTCACCAAAACAATTTCCGGTGTATCTATCCATTACGTCAACAATACAAATAACTATAAAGCCACGCAGCCTGACAATAAGACATCGACAAGTGTTGATGTCTTCGGAACGCAGACAAATGTAGATAAAGTAACGGCAGCCAGCATCAATGTGTATATTGATATGAGCAAAGCTCAGCCAGGCAGGCAGACATTCAATCTGAATGTAGAGCAGCCTTCGGATGGCCTTGTAAAGTATTCCTTGAAGGAATCCACTTATGAGATGGATGTCCTGGGAGAAACAAATGATACGAACAGTGAAGGAGAAAGTGTAAACAATGGGTAGATATTTTGGTACGGATGGGATCCGCGGAAAAGCAAATGACGGACTGAGCGCAGAGCGCGCCTTTCAGGTAGGAAGATATCTGGGATATTATTACAGCAGACAGGGAAAGCAGAAGATCATTATCGGCAAAGATACCAGACTTTCTTCTGACATGCTGGAATGTGCATTGGCGGCTGGCATATCGGCGGAAGGATGCGATGCCTATTTGGCTGGATACTGCCCGACACCGATGATCTGCTATCTCACGGTCCATGAGGATTTTGCCGTAGGGGCAATGATCAGTGCATCGCACAATCCTTTCTATGACAATGGCATTAAGATCTTCTCCAAAGAAGGCGTAAAGCTGCAGGGAGAGGTCGAAGCTTTGATCGAGGATTATATTGACGGCCGCGAGAACATTTCTTTTGCGACTGGCGAGAAGATAGGCAAAGTGATCCGCTATGATGAAGGAATTGAACACTATCTGGATTGGATCATCAGAGAATTCCCGATAGATCTGAAAGGAATGCATATTGCCATGGACTGCGCCAACGGTTCTTCTTCCTTTACCGCAGAAAGAGCATTGAAAAGATTGGGTGCGGAAGTAACGGTGAAGGACAATGCACCGACAGGTGTAAATATCAATCTGGACTGCGGTTCAACCCATCCGACTGCTTTTATCTCCTTCATGAAGGAACATCAGGGACAGTATGATCTTGGCCTGACTTTTGATGGCGATGCGGATCGGCAGATCATGATCGCACCGAACGGCGATGAGATCAACGGTGATTTCATGCTGTATATCTGCGGCAGATACTATCGGGATAAGGGCACTTTGACAGGCAATACGATCGTTACCACAGTCATGGCCAATCTCGGTCTTTGGAAAGCCATGGAAAGAGAAGGCATCAATGTTGAAAAAACGGCGGTAGGTGATAAGTATGTCTATGATATGATGTGCCGCAGGGGATATATTGTTGGCGGGGAACAGAGCGGACATATTATCTTTAAGCATCACGAAACGACCGGAGATGGGCTTGTTACAGCTTTGGCCATGCTGAAGATCATGAAAGATACCGGCCGAACAGCATTGGAATTGATGGAAGGACTGCGCATCTATCCGCAGCTGCTGATCAATGTTAAAGTTACCGATAAATCAAAAGTCATGGACGATCCGGAAGTCCTGAAAGCAATTGAGGAAGTCAATGCAGAACTGAATGGAAACGGCCGGATCCTGGTCAGACCAAGCGGTACAGAACCGCTGCTGAGAGTCATGGCAGAAGCTGAAACAGATGAGATCTGCCAGCGTGTTGTAGGCAAAGTCGCAGATATCATCAAGCGCAAGTATGGCGCATAATTAAAGAAACAGCATTGTATAGGGGCAATGTTTCATGTTGCAGTTCTGTGATATGATCAAGCAAGGTGAACAAATGAAAAAAGTGATTGTAATTGTTGAAGATGAAAAAGATCTCAATGAACTGGTCAAGCGTTATTTGGAAAAAGAAGGATATGAAGTACGTTCCTATCTGACTTTTGATGAGGCCAGTCCGCATACAGCGGATGATGATGTCCATCTATGGATCTTGGATATCATGCTGGGGGATAAGAGCGGCTTTGATCTGATTGAAGAGATCCGTACGCATGACCATGATGTACCAGTGATCTTCATGAGTGCAAGAGATAAGGAATTTGATCGTGTCATCGGTCTGGAAAAAGGATCGGATGACTATATTACCAAGCCGTTTTCACCGAAAGAATTGGTGCTGCGGGTCAATAATCTGATCCGCCGTGTCTATAAAGAAGATGAACCGAAGATCTTTGTGAATGGCTATGAGATCGATGAAGGAAAGAGGATCGTTGCGGAAGGCAGTGAAGTTATCGATCTGACAACGAAAGAATTTGATCTGCTGATGCTGTTCGTCAACAATCGCGGCACAGCTTTTCCGCGGGAACAGATCCTTTCACAGATCTGGGAAGAGAACTATTACGGATCAGACCGCGTTGTTGATGATACGCTCCGCAGACTGCGTAAAAAGATGCCGAATCTTGCTATCCATACAATATATGGCTTTGGCTATCGGCTCGGCTGAGGTATGAAAAGAATACGCATGTGGCTGCGGGAACTTTCGCTTTCGCAGCAGCTTCTGACAATTATATTTCTCTTTATTTCTGTATTTGCAGGCTTTATTTTTGTGTTCCTTGCCCCGGCTGTACATAATTTTTCAGAGACGGAAATGTATAGGCTCCTGCACAATTCGCAGGAAAGCATTATATCCTATATCAAGAACAACCCAACTGAACTGCCGGACCTTGGCTATAATGAAAATGACAGTATCAATGAGATAGTTTATGATCCAACAGCTTCTTCCTTCTCGGTGCTGAACCATACAGTGATTCCTTCTGAGCTTTCTGAGGCAATGATTGCCAATGCGCAGGAGAGGATTCCCGGCACGCAGGACTATTTTTTTGTCACCAGCCAAGTTGACAGCACGACGGGAGAAACAGTGAAATATCTGTATTCTATGACAGAACTGGATGACGGCAGATTTTTGATCTCAGTGATGGGAGATACGTATCGTCAGCAGTTCTCAAAATCATTGATGAATGGGGTCGTGATGATCAATGTACTGTTCGTCAGTGCACTGTTCGTCCTGCTGATGCTGTGGGTGGGAACACTGATCATTCCTTTGAATCAAATCAAGTCCTATATTCAGAAAATACGCAATGATGAGCCGGCAACGCTCAAGGTCAAGCGCAATGATGAGATTGGGGAAGTCGCAGATGCATTGGTGGATATGGAAACTGAACTGTCGCAGGAACAGCGTGAGAAGCAGGAAATGATCCAGAATATCTCGCATGATCTGAAGACGCCGATTGCGACCATCAAGAGCTATTCAGAAGCAATCAAAGATGGTGTATATCCATATGAGACATTGGAGAAATCTGTCGATGTGATCATTGAGCATGCGGATCGGCTGGAGAAAAAAGTAAAATCTCTGATCATGCTGAACAAAATGGACTATCTGGAAGATCAGGCTCCGGCAGGTGAGAATCTGGCAATGAATCCGGTCATTGATAAAGTCCTTCTTTCTTTGAAAGTCATTCGCCCGGAGATCGAATTTGAAAGAGATACAGATGAAGATATCTATTTTCATGGTGAAGAAGACCCATGGCGCATTACAATCGAGAATCTGATCGACAATGCACTGCGCTATGCAAAATTAAAGATTACCATCGTTCTGCACCAGGATGAGCTGAAAGTCATCAATGACGGAAAGCTGATCGATGAAGACCGTCTGAGCAGTCTGTTCCATCCATATGAAAAGGGAACGGATGGGCAGTTTGGACTGGGCTTATCCATCGTTTATAAAGTGTGCCAGGTCTACGGCTATCGTGTGCAGGCTGAAAATCTGACCGAAGGAGTCTGCTTCCATATCTGGAAGGACGGCAGGCACAGACGCAATAAGCGCAGAGTACGAAAAGAGGCTTAACGATAAACTGTACCCCAAGTCAAGGACAGGTTAATTAAAGAATGCTTTTACCAGAGGAAGAAATTCTTCTGGTTTTCTTTATGCATATATT
>JAAYWN010000110.1 GCA_012516665.1 Erysipelotrichaceae bacterium | reverse complement strand
TATTTATGGGTCTGTACCAAATCTTGTGTAAATGAGAAATAGCGGAGGGGTAGAGAACAGAAAAGGATCCATCGTATAATCTATTGCGACTAAACAAAGAAAGTACGAGGGATCCCAAATGGATTATACGAATATTGCACCAATTGCTCAAGAAGTATTTGAATTTGAACCTGCCAAGAGTACGGAGATGATCATTCCAGGAAACATCGTCGAAAAAGGAGTGCTGATCTCTCCTTCAGGCATGCCATCCTTCCGACAGGACGGAGTGCCAGAGCTGAAGACAATAGAAAGAAATTATGGAACAAAGGATTCGCCGAGGAGAAACATCTGCTATATACATACATTTCACGGGCATCTGATAGATCCTTATATGGACGTACCGTGCTACTGCCCTGCATGCTGTCGTCAGCTGGCAGATAACGGCACTTCTGCCTGTACATTGGCGCATCTTCCACAGGGAAGCAGTTATACCCATATTGAAGTGAAGAGACGCCGAGTGCGCTGCACGAATCCCAAGTGCAACTATAACTATACCTATCCGATTGATTTCAAAGCAGATGGGCACATGATTACACAACCTCTTCTGAACTTTACTGAAGATCTGCTCAGCTATGGCACAATGACATTGAAGACAATTTCTCATCTGACCGGTCTCAACAAGAATACGGTCAAGGATATCCATAAAGCCATGCTGCAGGAGAAATACACTGTAGATGGCAAAGGAAAGGAACTGATCAAGCCAGAGAAATATGCAAGGTATCTTGGCATAGATGAATTCAAACTGCATGATGGACACAAATATGCGACCATCATCATTAACCTTGAAACAGGCTATATTCTGCACTTGGCGCATGGCAAGAAGAAAGCATCGGTATATGAGTTTATAGATCGTGTAGGAGAGGAATGGATGTCTCATGTAGAAGCCATTGCCTGCGATATGAACTCTGACTTTGAAGAGGCCTTCCATGAGAGATGCAGCCATATTCACACGGTGTATGATTTTTTCCACATCGTAAAAAACTTCAATGATAAAGTAGTCAGTGAGGTCCGTAAGGATGAGCAGCAGCGATTGATCTCTGAAGACCGCAAAGATGAAGCAGCGGCACTTAAGCATTCTAAATACATCCTGATGGAGAGTGCAGAAACTCGAGCTCAGAAGGATCGGGATGCGGCTGAAGGTAAGCTTGTATCAAAGGCAAGCGAACTGTTCAATAAGCCGGAAGTAAAGCAGAAAGGCGGCCATGCAGAGAAGTACAGCAAACTGATCAGTGAGAACGAATTATTCCTGGCAATAGATATCGTCAAGGAAGCTCTGCAGGAGGCATACAAAGAGAAATCTGTCGGGAGGATGAGCAGTAAGATCAAAGACATTATAGAAACCTGCAGAGGTACAGAGAACGAACACTTCCTCTGGTTTGCACGGCTACTGGAGAATCACTTTGATGGCATAGTGAATCATGCCAGATACAAGATCAGTACCGGAAAAGTTGAAGGAGTTAACAATCTTGTAAAGACCGAACGCAGGACCGGATATGGCTATCCAGATGATGAATATTTCTTCTTGAGACTGATGGATGCCAGCAGGAAAAAGAGCAGATTCTGATTATTGATTTACACAGAAATTAGTACTGACCC
>JAAYWN010000109.1 GCA_012516665.1 Erysipelotrichaceae bacterium | reverse complement strand
GCATTGGCACCATCTCCTGCTTTGATACTGATCGTTCCATCATTGATGACGGCTTCCGTAACAGCCTGGATGCCATCATCTCCAGCTGTCAGTTCCAATGTACCTGAAGCAATGATCACATTGCCTTTGTTGGCGTCTTTTTCATTTGATGCTTTCAGGCCATCGCCCTGGGCAGTAACCTTGATATCTGAATTCAGTATATACAGATCATCTTTGCCAATGATGCCGTCATCTTTGGAAGTCACTTCAATAGCGGTATTTATGATATACAGGTCATCTTTAGAAGTGATGCCGTCATTGTAATTGGCAGTTACATTCAATGAACCTGAACCATTGATCACAAGATCGCTCTTAGAAAAAATGCAGGCTGTCGGTTCACTGTCGCTGATCAGGGTATAGCTGTCAGGATCGCTGACCTTGTTTGCCGTGCCTTTGGCACAAGTCAGGATCACCTTGGATGCCTTGGTCACTTCGATCGCGCTGTTATAAGATGAATTGATCTCAGCTCCATTCAAGACAATGCGTACGGTACCCTTGGCTGTACAGTTCACAGCGATCCGGCCATTGTAAGTGCCGGTGAATACATAAGTGCCTGCCTGATTGATCGTTATGACCGATGCGGATTCAGATATACCGGTACCTGAAAAGGAAGCTGTGCTGCCATTCAGCGTGACATTGACACAGCTGGATGTATCCCAGCTCTCTTCGGTATCTTCGTCATCCAGATCGACAGAGGTCACGATTGCAGAATGATCTGCTGCTGTAACAGCAGCAGAGTCATCTGAACTTGATGATGATGTATTGGCAGCTGCACTGCTGCATCCATAGAGCAGGAAAGCGGTCATGATGGAGGCACTGATCTTTTGTATCTTCCTCATCAATGGCTTCCTCCTTACAGTGCTGTATCCTGGGTCGCTGTCTGTGAACAGATGATCGCAAGATTGCTGTTGCGGATGCGCAGCTGATCGATCATATTCTTTTCTTCCGCTGCATTCTTCAGAGAAATATCGTAAGTGATCTGATACATCGTGCCTAAATTGATCGTGCGTACAGAGATGACCTTAGCGCTCTTTGCATACTGTGCAAAGACATCATCGAAGACGGCTGTATAATCCAGGTCTTCAGGAATCGTAATGCGCAGACTGCGATAGCTAGGATCTGGCTCCAAGAGATTTGTCTTAGCAAAGCAGATCAGAACTGCACTGAGGATCACCGCCATGGCCAAAGCGAACCAAACATAGCCCATACCAGTGCATAAGCCAAGGCCCATAGCCAAGAAGATGATCACAATGTCACTTGCCTTGCCTGGCAGAGAACGGAATCTGACTAAAGAGAAGGAACCTGCTACGGCAACGCCAACGCCCAAGTTTCCGTTGACCATCAGAATGACGATCTGAACGATAGCTGGCAATAAAGCCAGCGTGATCAGAAAGCTCTTTGTTGCATGTTCACACCACCGATAGACAAAAGCCAATAGAAGCCCGCATGCCAATGAAACGGCAATGCAGATCAGAAACGATGATAACGATAAACCGGATGCTGCATTGGTCAATATTGAACTGAACATACTGTTTTCTCCTTCTGCGCTGGTTCATAGACCAACTGCCCGCTGTACTGCGGTGCCATATCGCTGAAATTCAGGCGATAGATATTTCCATACTTTGAGAATGATCTCTTATAGAGCTTCATCTCACTTAATACTTTGACCAGCCACATTGGATAGCGATCCATTGCTTTGATCTCCATGATGACCGTCTCTTTTGTCAAAGGCTTTTCATTGCCCTTTTCCCGCAGATCTACATCATCAATACGATAGCGGATATTTGTATCAAACGTAATTCTGACATCTGCTTCTGAAGTGCTCTTATAGCACTCTCTTTCATAGAGGATGAGGACCTTCGGTTCCAAGTTGTAATACTTCATCAGATAATCAATTTCATCAGCAGTATTGCTGTGCACAGAATGCGGAATACCGTACTCCAGATACTCCTGAGCTTCCTTATTTGCTAATTGAAATCTTCTTTTGTAGACAATATCACCTAGCTTTTTCTTCGTCTCAAGGAAGACAGGTGTATCATCCTGCGGCTGTACATAGCAGCGCATTCTGAGCTTCATGCGATACTTTGAACTGTTCAGGCTCTCTATCACTAAACGGCTGTCCAAAGAGTCATAATAAATCGAATGCACGGTATATTTGTAATACACATCTTTTTCAATAT
>JAAYWN010000212.1 GCA_012516665.1 Erysipelotrichaceae bacterium | reverse complement strand
ATGAGGATACTGGGGCGGTTATTTTAAGTACGCAAGGTATTTTTGTTGATCAATGCTCTGATCATGACCTTTTAGATAGATTGCTTCCTGTCCTTACACCGATGCAGAAGCAGGCATATCCATCAGTATCAGATAATTCTGATATTAAAGATGATTCTTTAGAAATGATTGCTGATAAGAAAGACAAACACAAAAGTAAATGAACGGGGCGCAGCGCCCCAGAAGGGGAATTGTATGAGCAAAGAAAAAAAGGAAAAGATAGCTGAAGGATTTATGTATGTAACAGATGGGTATTCTTCATCAATTCAGATTATGCAGACCTTTGATGAACTGAAGAAACAATTGGATGAGATTCAGAACAAGTATTCAACGTATTTGGGCGAGGATGGAATGAAACGGTTATCAGATGTAAGTGCTCAGTTGCCTGCTATGATCCATAAGGTGTCGGCAGCCTCTCAAGGATTTGAACAGTGGATCGATGATCTCCAAAAAGATAGAACGATACCTTCATACAAAACAATCTTTGTGGATAAGAGCCTGATAACAAAAAAAACAGATGATTATATTACGCTGCGGATTCCAGATGGAATTGCACATGAAGGAATGTATATACGTTTGAGAAATAATCAAAGCTTCATTAAAGAACTGGATGATAAAGAAAAGAAAATATTTCAGTATCGTTATTATCCAGATGACAAATATCAATTAAGCTTGTTTAAATATGATAAAGATAACAACCTTACCAAAATAAATCTTAGCAAAGAAAGGTTTGCTGATCTGATGATTGCCGCTAATAAAGTTGTAAGTATTCAGGAGAAAGAAAAGGCAAAAGAGCCGGATATAGATGATTCTCAAGAGAACTATTTGGAATTAGATAAAGCATCTCGAAGAAAGGAAAGATAATGGAAAGCTCAGACGTAACCGCATATGTATGGTATGGAAAGTATCAAGATGATGGAAAATGGTTTGAATTTGATGGTAGTCCGCAGAATATTGCGGATTTTATTTTGACTCATAGCGATATGAACTGCATTGTTGAATTCAATGATGATACATCACTGGAATATGATTCCAAATTAGGAATTGTTAATGGACAGGATCTAAAGATATTTGAAGAGATTGAACCATTAATGACTTCTATTTTGATTGGAGAAACAGATCCGGCAAGAGTGTGGGTAAGAACCGAAAATGAAGATGGTGAAATTGTTGAATCTGCTGATGATCCTACAATGACTCCTCATGACAGGTATCAGGATCTTAGAAATCCAGCATTAGATAAAGAAAAAAGTATTGATGGTCAATACATTCAGTTAAGCAAAGAAATAGATGCCTTCTATCATTCTTCTGTAATGAAAGAAATGCCGCAGCATAATCCTGAATTTACTCGGCAGGATATGGCAATGAGCACTATGGCGGATCTGACTTTGCAGAATGGCGATGGAACAAAGGGATACCTGACAAGAATTGCTACTCATCCGGAGGAAAATTCTGAAGATAGCATTGTGAAAGCAAATGATTTCTTAGATCGTATCAAAGATCTGGAGGCTGATCGGCTTGAAACTGATCAGCTTTCTATAGAACGAACTGAAGAACATGTACGAACAAAACAGCATGTCCATGTATTGAAGAAATGAGGTGAATGAATGGATTATATTGAAGAGTGTAAAGCAAAGGGATTTGATAACATGCAGATCCATGAAGTTGAAGAGGGTTTTCGGCATGGACTGAATGGAGATCAGGTAGATCTTTATGCTGATATTGATTTTGACCATCTTCAGATGCAGGAAATTCGGCTAGGTCTGCAGGACGGTCTGAATGCAGAACAGATCCATTTCTTTGCCAGGAAAGAATTCGATTGGAAGCAGATGAATCACATCCGCCAGAATCTGAAGAACGATAATCTGGTAGATGAGCACAAGGCTGCTGATCTGCATGGCAAACGGATCAAGAATACTGGATTGCTTGCAGTGGTTGGAACATTGCTGATTGCTGGAACGGCAGGAGGAAATTTTGCGTATCATTACTATTCTCTGACTTCAGAAAATCTCTTTATCCAATTGTCAGCCGATAAGATTGATATTGAGTATGGCAGTGATTTTGATGCACAGAGCTATATTGTTGATCGTTCAAAAGATAGCGATGATAATCTTTCTCTGCCGGACAGTATTGATACAAAGAAACTTGGAACCTATACCGCGGCATATACGCTAAGCAATCCGTATAAGACAGTCAGCAGCATAATGACGGTCAATGTTGTGGATCGAGATCCGCCAAGCCTTGTCTTAACTGATACAACAGCCATTAAGTATCGCACGGATGATTTTGCCTGCCGTACTTTTATTTCTGCTGCTTATGACAATGTAGATGGCAATATCACAGATAAAGTGATATGTGGGGATATTGATAAGACATTAGATCAGCAAACAGTGAAATATACAGTGTCAGATAGTTCGGGCAATGCAACTGAAGCAACACTGCAGCTTAACCTGCAGGATGTACCGCAGCCAACGCCTGAGATCATTTATGTGCCTTCTGGAGGCGGAACTGGAACGGCAGGGGAATCGAACAGTGGAAAAAGTGGAGTAAGCGGAGGAAACCATGGAACACAGAATTTTATGTTTTCTGATGGATACGATATGGATTCTGGGTACTCTGCATGTGTTCTTGTTATGAACAATGTCGGGCATGGATCATGCACTCCTCTGAAGAATTCCGCAGGCAATTACAGTGGTTATCAGTACACCGACTGATGGAGGAAGAATGAATATTGAAGATACAGCAAGGAAGCTTGCTGAGAAAATTGATTGTTTTGCAGAGGACTATGATCACTATGAATATGTCGATGATGTTGAAGATCCTGAAGAGAATGTCAAAGAAGTGACAGCTTGTCTTCAATCAGGGGAGACTGAAGGGATTAAGACATGGTTGGAAGAGATTATAAATGAACATGCCAATGGATCCCAAGAAGCTTCAGACTTGATGAAAGAGATTGAATCCTTAGAAACTGAACAGAATCCAGTGCTTATGCAAGAAACAAAGAGTATCGATATTAATGGAATCAATGATGTTTTTACAACTAATACGAGGAGGAAAACAAGATGATTAGTGTAAAGAAATTTGAGAGTTTTGATCCAGAGGAGTTTGGAGATCCGTGGATTGCAAAGATGCAGGAGGATGGTTCCCTGATGTTTGGCAAGGACAAGGATGAGAAGCAAGCTCAGGCAGGAGGGTACACCGGCGGATTTAAGACTGGCAACGAAGGAGAATTGTTTATTAGTTCGCCGGAAGAGGGCGCAATATACGTCTATGGACAGAAGAACATTGAGGATAAGACAAGCAATAGCTGCTATGTTATCTATCTGAAAGGCAGAGTATTTGAAATTGATTTCTCTTCAGCCAAAAAAATTGCGGCAGGAGAAGATCCAATTGAAGCATTAGATGAATCTTACGATTACTATTTCAATAAGGCTTCAGAAATCGATGAAGTCAGAGATCAGATAAAAGCTGAAGACGATTTTGAATAATGATCGGGGGCGCTGCGCCCCCGCAGAAAGGATAAACCATGAATAAAGAACCAAAGAAAGATACTGTTCTGCAAGTATCACAGAAAGAACTGGATACATTGAAAGCAGAGATTGTTAGAGATGACAGCAGCTATGATCCTGATGATTATGAAGAGGTGACAGAGATCCATGCCGGAGAATAAGTTCAGTTCAAAGACAAGAGAAGACCTGTATAAGTTCTATATGGATTCTTTGAAAGAAGAACAGCTTCCTTGGACAAAAGGATGGTCGGATGAAGAACCTAACCATAATCAGATCTCTGGGGCAGAGTATCATGGATTAAATGCACTGCGGCTTTGCATGGAAAACTACTTCAAAGAGTATAAAGATCCAAGATGGGCTACATTTAATCAGATCTCTGATCGAGATGGAAAGTATCATAAAGGCGATAAATGGCATTTGAAAGCAGGAAGCAAAGGCGTTCCAATTGAACATTGGAATCTAAGAAGAACAGATCCTAAAACAGGACATAGAACCTATATCAATATATGGGAACTGAAAGACCGATTGCTGCAGCATCCGGAGGAGGAAAACCAGTGGTATCTCACTGTGTCAGTCTCTTCCGTTTTTAATCTGTCCTGCGTTGAAGGAGCACCTGCATATGAACCAATAAAGTATGAAAAACCTTCTAATGAACTGTTGCAGGATTTCTGCGATGAAGCAAATGAGACTATGGGAGTGAAGGTGGTCTATGGAGGAGATCAGGCATTTTATTCTCAAACATATGATGAAATCCATCTGCCAGAATATGACAATTTCAAATCTACAGATGATTTCTATGCTACACGGCTGCATGAAACAGCACATTCTACCGGAACAAAAGATCGTTTGAATCGTGATCTGTCAGGTAGTTTTGGTACGGAAGAATATGCAAAAGAGGAATTGAGAGCTGAGATTGCTTCATCCATGGTATATGCAGATCTTCATATGCCTGAAACAGAAAGAACCCTGGATAATAACAAAGCTTATATTCAAGATTGGATCAAGGTTCTGCAGAATGATTCAGGTGCCTTATTCCAAGCAATTCACGATGCTGATGCCATTTCGGATTATGTACTGGAACATGCACCTAAGGCATTGGAAAAGATCAGAGAAACAGAAAAGGAACAATCTATGCAGACCGATAAAGATCTGGGGATGGCAGAACCAGTGATTGCTGCAGCAATGCCTGGTCAATCTCTTGAAGATCTCTGTTCTGATCTGAATACCTATCAATGCCTTCCAGGAATAGAATTCCAGAAAGACAATCATAAAACAAAATAATCGGGGGCGCTGCGCCCCCGAAAGAAAGGAGAGAAGATGGGAACATTCTATGAAACATTCCTTCAGACTTCCTCACCGGCACTTGAAAAATTAGCCCAGGAATATAAAACAAGTTCGATTCAAAAAGGAGACATCTGTACGGTTCTGCTGAGGTATTATCGTATTTTCAGCAATGAATTCAGCCCAGGGATATATACGTTCATCCCGAAGGACAGAGAAAAGAAATCCTATGTGATCGATGTTAAGAATCCGAAGGTGCTATATGAAAGGCGCAATCAATGAAATATATAAGTCTGACCATTAAAGCGCCATTCCGTGTATATCCGGAACCGGATGAGTCCAGGTACAAAGTGATGTATCCAAAAGGATCTCAGGATGATGGAATCTTTTTCTACATTACAGATCGCTATGCTATGCAGACATATGATGGCAACTTGGAGATTTCGCTTCCGGATGATGCACCAATAACACTACTAAACAGTAATGACACAAAGGTTGAAGATTACCAATGGGGTATCTTAGCCTGGAGAATCAAAACTTCATATGGAGGAAAAAATATATGAAATTAGCAAAGAGATTTTCAGCAGGTGCTGTTATTACAGCATCTTTTCTTTTCCAAGCACTAGCAGTACACGCCGATGATGGAGCACCTTCATTCAATGGAGGGGCTGCACAGGATGCAGTGAATCCGTATATCCAAGGAGTCATCAATTTTCTGCTCTGGTTTGTGCCGATTGCGTTCATTGCATCTTCATTGATTGCTGGTGCAAAGTATTTCTTCATGGACGAGCGTGAACGTGAACAGAAGCCAATCACAAAAACGATTGCTCATTTAGGAATTGCGGCACTGATTATTTGGTCAGCACCTTTAATTGCTACAATCATTGGTCTTACCCATTAATGCAAGATTCATTTCAAAGGAGGTTTTAAATGGATTGGATAACTGGATGGTTTAACGATACTATTCGATCAATCATGTGGGATATTCTGCATGTGATCCTTTGGCTGATGAATAGTACCTACGACATCATGCAGAAATTGTTTGGACTGAATCTAAATAATTTCAGCTGGATCTGGAGCTGGTTTACAGCACTATCTGCTTTGCTTGTGCTGTTCATATTCATTCGCTTGATTCTAATGTACATGAAGACAATGTGGGATGATGAGGCAGTGGAACGTATTGATGGGTTCTCCATTCTGAAGCGTATGGTTGGAATCGGATTTATCATGCTGCTGATTCCTGCAGGATTGCCTGCTCTTTCAAGCATGTCAGCAGATCTAACGACCAAGTTTCCATCAATGGTCAACATGTCAAACACGGATCCTTCAGATGTGATATTAGGCGCTGGATTGACAGATATGTCTGTATCAATCGATGATGCATCAAATGCTGATACTGTGGCGCAATTAAAAGCGGATGTCGGATTAAGCAGTGAAGACAGCCTGCTGAATTACTTTACAAGAGACAATATCAATGAAAAGAATTCAGAGAACAAGTATAAGTATTTTCCGGATGGAGGAAATCTGCTGCTTACTGGTGTTCTTGGCGGAATGGCAGTTTATTGCTTTGTTTTTGTTGCAGTTCAGATTGCATCACGAGCAATCAGCCTATTGTTTAAAATCATTCTTGCCCCTTATGCATTGTCCGGACTGGTAGATGCAAAAGATACCGGAACAAGCACATGGTTCAAGCTTTGTGTTGCAGATATTTTAGGCAATTTCTTTCAGATGGCACTAGTCTGGCTAGTTTTGTATGCATGTGCCACTGTTCAATTGGATGCTTTATCAAAGGGAATCTTCTTTATTGGCGCTTTGTTCACTATCATGCACGCACCGGCGGGAGTTGCTCAGCTGATCGGATCAGATATAGGTACTTCAGCTGGCATTCAGTCACTGGCTCAATTAAAAGCATTCGGAGGAGCACTGAAAACAGGAGTTGCGGCAGGCGGAGCAATGCTTGGCGCAGCAGGCGGCGCAGCTTTGACTCAAGCTTCTGGTGCTATTTATGGTATTGGAAGAATGAGAGGCGGTGCATCCATGAATCCAAATAGTTTCCTTGGCGGAAACGGTTCTTCTGGAGGATCTGGAACAGGCGGAGAATCTGGTATAGGAGGTTCTGGAACTGGTTCGGCAGGATCTGGCGATTCTTCAGTTGGATCTTCTGGATTGTCAGGAACAGGAATGCCTTCTTATGGCGATGCACATACTGAAAATCAGCTGAATGCTGCACAAGTTTTAAATGTATCAGGCGCTGAAAATATGTCGAAGGGTGAACTGTCACAAGCTTTGGAATCAGCCGGAGCAGACAGGTCATTTTTTGATGGTACGGAACCTTCTTCAATGGGAACAATGGACTTGTCTGATAATTCTATCTCTGGGGGCAGCAGCGGCGCTTCCGGAGGAATGTCTCGCTCTTTTGGACAGATGCTCTATGCTTCTGCCGGACAGCGTTGGTATGGCGGTCAAAATGGATCTAAACGTGTGGCTGCTTCAAATGCTATTCATATGGCGGCGGGAGCAGGGCGTGCCATTCATCAAAAATCTGTCACTTCAAAGGTGGCGCAGGCAGAGAGTACGGCAAAACGCTTTGGTTTATAAAACATACGATGATATTCGGGGGCGCTGCGCCCCCGAAAGAAAGGAGAGCAAATGCTGAATTTCAATGCACCGTCTAATTTCAAAAAAGGACGGCTTATAGCAAGCAGATTCAGGATTATTGATATTGTGATTGGTGCGATTGGAATTGCCGTATCAATTGTGCTGGTCAATATTCTGATCGGCATGAAACTGAGAATGCCCTGGCTGCTGATTGCTATCATTCCTGCAGTCATAGCAGTAGTTCTAATCTGTCCTGCTGGAGAATATCACAACATCCTTGTGTTCCTTCAGGTAGTAATTAAATTTTACACGAAGGAAAGAAAATATATATGGGAAGGAGTATATAAAGATGGGACTGAAAAAGAATAAAATCAATACAAAGAAAATGTCCAAAGTCGAACTGGCAGACTATAAGAAACTGGAAAAAACAAAGAGTGAAGTTGCTAAGCTGCGTAAGAAGACCGCAACTACGCTAAACTGGATGGATCTGAAAGATGTACAACCTGATCAAATGGTGATAGGCGATGAAAAACATCCTATTTACGTTAAGGGTATCAGGATCAATCCGCATAATATCTTTGTTGATACAGAGCAGGATCAAGCATTAATGCTGCAGGGTATCCGAATGGCGCTTAATAGAATGGATACTGATATTTACTATGGCAATGTCTATTCGCCGGTAGATCTCACAAGACATATCAATAATCTTATGGCAGCAGAATCTGAAGAAGATGATCCTACATGCTATTCCATGATGGAATCTGATCTTAACAAAGCAAAAGGATTTCAGAAGAATAACCGTGAATTGAACTTTTATTTGATGATCCGCAATTCAGATCCTAAGATCCTCGCAAAAGACATGGAAACGCTGTTCGTATCCTTCAGAAATGCTGGGCTTGAGCCTAAGGCAATGAACAAGAAGGATTTCTATTACTATTTGGATAATCAGTTTGATTCGCCATTCATCAATGATTACTACTTCTCAAGAGGCATTTTCTCTTACGAGAATCAAGAATATGTCAATGATGGTGATGCCGTATCTCTTGTTGATCATACAGATAATTTTGGAGACTATGGAGATGCCCTGATGAATATTGTACCTGGGAGGAAGGAGATCCAGAGATCTAGGATTGCCCCTCTTGGAATCAAAGTGAATGAGAACGACATGAGGATTGGTGACAAGTATGTAACGAATGTTTATGTTGCAGCGCTGCCAGACATTTATTATCTTGCAGTGCTGTGCGAATATTTGAATAACATGAAGATCCATCTGCAGATGAAGATCTCTCGAAGCAATATAGATATTGCTAAGAGTCTGCGTGGCGACTTCCAGGATAAAAAGCAGAGATATCAGCAGGCAGT
>JAAYWN010000108.1 GCA_012516665.1 Erysipelotrichaceae bacterium | reverse complement strand
CAAAAACTTAAAAACTTATATTTGTTTCAGCTTTCAGAGATCTTCCCATCAGATCTTTGATGGCCTGGTCTGGATCTTTGCCTTCATACAGAACTGCATACACTTCATTGGTGATCGGCATATCAATATCCTGCTTCTTTGATTCTTCATGAATGACTTTGCATGCATAAATACCTTCTACCGTTTTTTTATTCTCTTTCATGAACCTATCAGCACTGCCATCCTGACCGATCTGCCAGCCAGCCATGAAATTCCTTGAATGCTTAGACGTGCATGTAACGATCAGATCGCCAACACCATCTAAACCTAAAAATGTTTCCGCTTTGGCTCCCTGCTTAAGACCATAGCGTGTCATTTCAGCCAGACCTCTGGTCATTAAAGCAGCTCTGGCATTGTCTCCCTGACCAATTCCTGTAAGAATTCCCGAAGCAATAGCCATTATATTCTTCAATGCAACACCAGTCTCGGCACCAATCACATCTGTATTGCGATATACTCTGAAATATTCATTTGAAAATGCTCTTTGAATAATTTCTGCGCTCTTTTCATCAAACGAAACAGCATTGAGAACTGTCAGCTGACGCAGGATTACCTCTTCAGCATGACTTGGACCGATCAATGATACAACAGCTGTACGTTTTTCTTTCGGCACAAGACGTTCGATAACGCAGGAAAGACGTTCATGTGTGATGGGATGAAAGCCCTTTGCAACATTGACCAGGATCACAGGCTTTTCAATCAATGCAGCAGCCTTTTCTATGACATCTTCCAGCGCCATTGTCGGAACAGCAAACAGAATGATGTCAGCGTCTTTGATGATGTGAAGGTCAGTGCTTGCATGAACATCTTTAGAAACAGGTGCTTCAAAAAAAGCACGATTATGATGATTGGCCTCAATATCATGTACCTGATCCTCATTGATGCCCCACATCATTACTTCATTGCCGTTGTCGGCTGCAACTTGTCCTAGAGCTGTGCCCCAGCTTCCAGTCCCCAAAATACATATCTTCATTCGCTCACCTTCCTGCGGGCAATGATATGGATCGGTGTTCCCGAAAAATCAAATGCCGCACGCAGCGAATTCTCTATAAATCTCTGATAAGAGAAATGCATCAATTTAGGATCATTGCATGACAGGACAAAAGTCGGCGGTTGCTGAGATACCTGCGTTACATAATAGATGCGGAAACGATGGCCATTCCTTGCCGGTGCAGGATTTGTAACCTGTGTATCTGAAATGACCTGATTCAGAATATTCGTTGGAATCCTTCTGGAACTGTTTTCAACGACCTGATCGATCATCGGCAGAATAGTATCTACTCTCTGATGAGTCTTTGCCGAAACAAATAAGATCGGTGCATACGAAAGGTAAGCAAATTCATTGCGGATCTTCTCTGTGAAGGAGGCCATGGTATGCGTATCCTTCTCTACCATATCCCATTTGTTGACAACAATGATCGTTGGCTTGCCTGCTTCATACGCATAGCCGGCAACATGTTTGTCCTGCTCCCGTATGCCCTGCTCACCATCGATCAGAAATAAAGCAGCATCGCATCTTTCAATCGCTGACATTGCTCTGAGCACCGAATATTTTTCGACGTTCTCATAAACTTTTCCACGTTTTCTGATGCCTGCTGTATCAACAATGACATAAGGTCTGCCATCATATTTAAATGGTGTATCAATCGCATCGCGTGTTGTTCCCTGTATATTCGAGACAATCGATCTTTCTTCTTTCAGGATTGCATTGACCAAAGATGATTTTCCTACATTCGGCTCTCCAATGACAGCGATATGGATGCCTTCATCTGCATCTTTAGCATTTTCATCCGGCATTTTATCAAGACATGCGTCCAAAATATCTCCAATGCCATTTCCATGTTCACCAGATACAGCAATCGGATCGCCAAGTCCCAAAGCATAAAATTCATAAATATTCACGATATGCGAATCATCATCGATCATATTAACAGCTAGAACGACTGGCTTTTTAGATTTCTGAAGAATACCTGCAATATATTTGTCATCATCATTCAGACCATGTTTGCCATCGCATACCATCAGGATGACATCTGCTTCATCAATGGCAATCTGCACCTGCGCACGGATTTCCTCCTGAAAAGGCTGATCAGCAAGCTCAATACCGCCTGTATCAATAAGCTGAAAGTGTCTGCCGATCCAGTCACCCGTTGTGTAGATCCGGTCTCTTGTCACGCCCGGAAGATCTTCTACGATAGATACTCTTTCACCGGCAATGCGATTAAAGATCGTAGACTTGCCAACATTCGGTCTGCCTACGATCGCTATTATTCCATTATTCTTCATGCATCCTCCTTTTTTAAAAAAGGTTCAGCCAATACTTCAATTGCACAGCAGACTTCATCGATCGTCATATTTGAAGTGTCAATCTCTGACGCATCTTCAGCTTTGCACAGAGGCGAAGCTTTCCGATGTGAATCTGCATAATCCCTTTTTCTGATATCCTCAGCAATCTCAGCAATACTTCCTGTCGGGATATGATCGGTAATGTTCTGATCATATCTGCGTTTTGCACGTGCTTCTGGAGAAGCAGTCATGAACACTTTCACTTCAGCATCTTTCAGAACGACCGTCCCGATATCTCTGCCATCCATAATAAATCCCTTAGGCTCTGCCATCTGCTGCTGTCTTCTGACCAGATCCTCTCTGACTTTGACCAGCTTAGATACTTTTGAAGCAGCCAAGGAGATCTCATCGGCGCGGATTGCCATCGTGACATCACGGCCATCCAGCAGAACTTTTCCTTCAGACGTCAGTTCGATCTTTGTCTGAGCCAGCATACCGCAGACTGCCTTTTCATCTGCTAAAGAAATGCCCTTCTGCAAAGCTTTGTATGCGGTACAGCGATACATTGCACCAGTATCTAGATGAATATATCCTAATTTTTTAGCCAGTTTTTTTGCAATAGTGCTTTTTCCGGCAGCACTTGGACCGTCAATTGCAATATTTATTGCCATTTCATACTCCTCTGGACAATACGATCCAATAGATCACAATACCCAAGATCACTGCCAATGCAATAATCAGAACAACTAAGACAATATTCAGGATCTGGTTCGTATGCCGCATCTTATCCGATACTTCATTCAAATTATCTTCATAATCATCCAGCTGTGCTCTCATCTGTGTTGTTTCATTCAGGAGTTGCTGACGTGCCGTTCTTTCCGCATCAAAATTGCGGTCATACGCATCGCTTCCGGTCTGACCAGCATCCGAAACTTCCGGCTGTTTTGTACCATTGACGAGATTCTGCACTTCTGCCATGATATCTTCCTTTGTCAGATTCTGTGCCGTCTGCGTATCCGCTGCTTCATCATCATTTTCAAAAAGATCTTCAGTAAATGTTTTTCTTGTATTTGTTACAGGTGCATTCTGATGGACCATCTGCACTCTGACATTTGGGCTTGTCTGTACCGGTGCCGGTTTCGGTTCAGTCGGCAGTTCCTGTGTGCTCTGGAAAGGAATTTCCGCTGTTGTATCTTTCTTCTGATGCAATTCAGCCGGAGCTTTCGGCATCTTGACTTTTGGCATATTTAAAGGACTGCTTCCATATGCTGCATAAGGATCATTCTCATTCTGCGGATTTTTATTCTTTTCCAACTGACGCAGCACATTGATCTGCGTATCATCAGATAGAGCACTTCCCTGTTCCAGATTGTACTGCTTTACCTCACGTATATACTGATCCAGATAATCATTATCAAAAGTCGCTGAAGAATTTTCATTTTCATGCAGACCATTCTGATATGACGGCGACACCCTTTCATGCTGAGTACGATGCAAAGGTGCCCGCACTGGTTCTTCTGCCACTTCTCTTGCATGATTGGCAGCATGAGCATCTTCCAGCACTTCCCCAGGTTTTGCAAAGTTATTTGAATCGATCTGATTCAATCTGGATTCATAAGGATTCAGAGCTTTTGTGCTAAGATCACTTCCTGTGTCATCCTGCAGTCTTGTCCGAAGATCTTTATATTTTTCTGTACGTGATAATCCGGCCATAGTATATCCTCTTCTTAATCCCGTATATTATACCATATACAAAAACCAGTTCACTGACGAACAAGAAGAAAATCTAACTTTTATCAGCGATGCAGCAAAGGTGAAACATGTTTATATAGAACCGCGGTGATCAGGCTGACTAATACGCCCTTCAGCAGATTGAATGGAATCACGCAGATCAGAACTAATGTAACTGTATCATGAATGGCTGGAAAAATTGCTGTTCCCATGCTGATGATCGCATCCAATGGAAATCCAGCAAAACTAACATAAGCAGGGATCAGTACATATATATTCAGAATGACACTGGCAGCAACCATGCATAGGATCCCAGCAAGCATTCCTTTGATAGCTGTGCCGCGGTCTTTATGTTTCTTATACATCCATGATGCCGGTACGCATAATGCACACCCCATTAGGAAGTTTGCAAGTTCCCCGACGCCCATTGTGATCGTACCATTGAACAGAAGATTCAGCGTCACTTTCAGAGCTTCAATCACAGCAGCGGCCAGCGGGCCCATCGCAAAGCCTCCCATCAATACTGCAATTTCTGAAAAATCGAGTTTGTAAAAACTTGGTGCGAATGGTACCGGAAATTCAATCAGCATCAATACAAAAGCAATCGCTGACAGAATTGCAATCTTGGCAATGTTTCTGGTTGTAAGAAGCTTCTTTGATTCAGACATTTGGTTTTATCCTCCTGCCTCTGCAAAATAAAACAGAGGTCTAAAGATAAACCTCCGGGAATAGGAAATACAATACATGCTCTTTCATCCAGACTTTACTGTCGCCACTGGAATCACACCAGTTCCTTCCCAAATATGGGGTCGCGGGGTCTACCGCCGGTAGGGAATTTCACCCAACCCTGAGTTTTATCATTCAAAGTATAGCGCACTGACCTGAATATACAAGCGGTTTGCTTACAGTAAGGCATAAATCTGAGCAAGATCACTTAATGCAGTCAGATAGAATATATAGTAAAGAACAAGGAAAATACATGCCATAGCAAAGCACAGCAGACCAACTTTTTTCATCTTCATACCGGTACTGCGCGAAAGCCCTATCTGTTTGACCGCACTTGCAGCAATTGCAGATACAATGAAGATAAAGACACCGAAGCCGCCAGCAGTAAGAATCAGAATGGCACTGATCAGCATCAGTACGCCCGCAAAAACAGATGTCAGCGCATCAATCTCCATGACTTTGCTGAGACAGATCTCATCTTTATCATATTTCGCAAATGTCTGCAGCAGAGCATATCCCAAATAGCCCACTGCAAAGCAGAATACCGCGATCCGTACAGCCAGCCAGCACGTATCTGTGAAATTATAGCGAGCAATCGAATATTCAGACTTTTCAATATGGCGGGCATACAGACAGGCAATGCTTCCTGAAGCTGACACCCACGCAAACAGATTCAGCAGCATTTCCTGAAATAAATTCAAAGACAGTAATTCGCTGCCAGCAGCTTCTTCAATTGTTTGCAGAGGGTGAAATAAACATTTTTTTAAAGAGACATTCGGCTGCGATGCCATAGCCTCGGCCCAATCACTCTTTTTCTCTTTTCTCGTCTTTGCAGAAGCTTTCTTAGCTGCTTTGGCTTCTTCCGTCCCTGATGATATCAGTGACCTGTCCTGCACCCTACCAGTGTTAACAGTGATTTTTGCCTTTGCATATTTTATATGACGATACGCCACAGCTTTTTTCAGACGAGCCTGCGGTGCACGTAATTTTTTCGTGTTCCTTTTCATATGATTTCCCCAAATAATCATATCATAGTTTGTTCATCAATATCTGATACTTTCATAGTCAATGAT
>JAAYWN010000107.1 GCA_012516665.1 Erysipelotrichaceae bacterium | reverse complement strand
TTTATATAGTCTAAACGCTTATTTCATCGGCACATACGCTGATTTATATACCCACACTTATTGATGAAGAGCCAAGAATATCTTGATATTATGAATTTGAAGATGGGAATGATAGATTATAAAGATAAATTAATGGTCACGGTCGTCCCAGAAAATCTGCAGGTTGCACCTGCTGGCACAAAGGAGTAATCGATAAATGAATCAAGCATACGAGAGAATAAAAGGAACGTTGATTGGTTGTGATTATGGAGATGCAATGGGCATGCCAAGTGAAATGATGACGAGAGATATACTTAATCTTGCTTTTCCAGATGGTATTCACCATTTTGAAAAGTCGTCTTCTCTTGATTTCTTTGGCAGAAAATTTTCAGCAGGGACAGTGACCGATGATACCATTAATACTCTTCTTGTATGTGATACGATTCTAGAGAATCATGGTGAATTTGAGACGATTCCATACCTGACAAAGCTGCAGACATGGATGGATGATAATGCAGAGATTAATCCTTATGTCATTGGCCCAAGTACGGCAAAAGCATTAAATGCAATCAAGAAAGGCACTCCAATTTCAGAAGCAGGAAAGTATGGTACAACAAACGGTTCGGCAATGAAAGTCAGTCCTCTTGGAAGATCGTGTAAACTGATTGCGGAATAAGTAAGATCCTTCTTGAAAGATGAAAGCGATATTCTCTAAAATAGTTTTGCACAACACAGAAAGAGAGTACCGCCATGAATATATTAACACAGTCAAGTGTTGAATGTTTCAGAACTCTGATGGATGATGACCTGCTTCAAAAGATTGTTGCACCTGTGATATTTGCCCCAACCGCCGAAAACTATACGAATATGACCAGTTCCATTGATGCTCTTTCAAGGAATACATCGCTGTATCAAATGCGTGTTGTTATTGAGCAGGCAGACCTGCGGTTTCGCAATTCTCCTGGAAGAACAGACCGATATTATGTTAAACAAACAAGAGAACGAACACTCATGACTTTATTTGGAGAACTGACATTCAAAAGAACCGAATACATAGATCGAGGAAATGGTACTTCATTCATATATATTGATCGCAAGATCGGCCTTCTAAAGCGAATGCGATATGATCCAGCTGTATGTGCACTTATCTATGAGACATACAGTGACCAGAATTCAATGATTAAGGCTGGAAAGCTGATTGGGGAGCGTCTCCACCCATTTACTATGAATGATGATCGTTCAGAGTACTGGATTCCACGTCAGACTGTTCAGAAGATCCTCTTGCGTTTCAAGAAGATTCAGCCTCAAATAGAAAGACTTAAAGAAACTCCTGAAACTCTGTTCGTCATGGCAGATGAAAAATATATACCACTTCAGCGGGCTAAGATACTTGCCGATGAACTGAAACCTCATATGGACGAAGAAATCAGCTCTTACAGAGGTCATATAAAAGCCCAGATCAAAATAGCAGTTGTATTTCATGGGAGAATTCGAAAAACAAAGAAGAATGGAGAATTTTCAGAAAGATGGGAACTGACTGAGAAACAGGTCTTCACCTATCCAGAAGACACTAAGAATTTCTGGGTTCATCTGAATGAAGATCTGGCCCGACGATATGACATGACTACAGTCAGAAACATCTATGTGATGGGAGATGGAGCTTCCTGGATCAAAGCAGGACCCAACGAACTTCGAACTCAGGACAGTGAAGCAGCTTACGCTGCAGACAGATTCCACTGCATTAACGCGATAAACAAAATTACCAAAGATGATTCCAACCGCAAGCTGTTACTGGATTATGCCTACAAGGCAAAAAAAGACGATTTCAATAAAGTAGCCGAGGCATTGCAAAGCAGTTCTGTCCTTAGCTCAGAATCTTATAAAAGCACTGTTAATTACGTGTTGAATCAAATAGACGGATTGCTTATCATGAACCAGAAAGTAAAAATCGGATGTTCAATGGAACAGGCAATACAGCACATATTAGCTTCACCATTTACTTCAGTTCCAAAAGCTTATGCAAAAGAAAATCTTTATACTTATGTGACTGCTCGCACCGCTCAGCAGAATGGTGCAAATATGAGATTGATGTACATTAAAGCTATCGACCGTTATGTGTATGATGGAAGTACAACAGTTGATTTCAGAGATGAAGGATTGGATTTGGGTATCTTCGACAGTTCTAAAACAGATCCGTACTACCACTTCTCTCTAGAAGATACTCCTGCCATTCACCAAAACCACTAGACACAAGCCAGAAGAAAAGCTCCTATATGGAGCGTTCCTTCAAACAAACTTCTTATTTATTGACTTCCTGTTTATCGCTTCGTCGATTTTCCGCAATTACTTGACACTACCCTCTTGGAATCCTTTATGATTATCATGATGTGAAAGGATTTGTGGATAAAATTGAAATGTTATGCCTGCCTACACATCATACAAATATTGCGATTGCGGGTGCAAGCTGGGTAGCAGCATGTGTCAGCTATGCTGTACGGGGCGGAAGTGACTATCAACAGATGTTTGCGACTGCACAGATAATCCTAGAAGAAGGAATGCACAGAGGAACACAGCTTCCTTGTCCTTCACTTCAGGAAAGAATGTCCAATATCAAAGAACTGTGTAAAGTGGATACTGATGCAGAGTTCTATCAAAAATTGGAAGGCATTTATGGATCTGGTATGGAGACTATTGAAACAATTCCTGCCGTCTATGCCATTTTGTTAAGAAGCAATTGCAATCCAAACCGGACAGCTTTGCTGTGTGCAAATATGAGCGGTGATTCGGATACAATTGGTGCGATTGCAACGGCAATTGTAGGTGCTGTGAATCCGAACTTCGAGGCAGCTGATATTGCTATCCTTGAAAAAAGAAATACTATTGATTTTGATACATACGCGGCTAAGTTATTAAAAGTTAAACAGTGACATAAAAAGATGACTTGCAAGTCATCTTTTTATATAGAAATTTAGATAAATAAGTTGACGTTGGATTCTTCAGCATCCCCAAGGTAAGTGCCGACGCCACCAAGTTCAACGCCATCGATCAATTCATCCTGCTTGATGCCCATGACATCCATAGACATGGTGCAGGCAATAATTTTTATGCCATTGTCCATGGCTTTCTTCATGAGTGTTTCTAAGGAATCAACATTTTTATCATTCATGATTTTCTTCATCATGGCAGTTCCCATCCCGCCCATGTTCATTCGGGATAAGTGTAGTTTGCCAGTACCTCTTGGCAGCATACTGCCAAACATATTTTCTATAAAGGTCTTTTTAACATTCTGCTTCTCTGGCTTGCGTAATGCGGTCAATCCCCAGAACGTAAAGAACATGGTTACCTTTCTGCCCATGGCAGCGGCACCATTGGCAATGATGAAGCTGGCTAGAACTTTATCGAGATCTCCCGAAAAGACTATGATGGTCTTTCCTTCTGGCGTATCGACAACCTTTGTCTCAGTCGAAACAGCAGGTGCACTGCCCAGTCCTTTCATTACAACAGCGACAAATTCATTACCCCGCTTTTCATTGGAAACGACGGTATTACCGGTGCGCCTGCACCAGGAAACGATATCGGCTTGAAAGCCTGGATCGGAAGCAGTAACTTCTAACATTTCACCATTCTGCATCGTTTTGATTGTTTCAAAGACTTTCATGATTGGACCTGGACATTGTAAGCCGCTGCAGTCGACATGAATTGTTTTCATAGGGATCGCCTGCGGTTTTGTGTTGGCAGATCCGTTAGATGAATTTGCTTCGCTTGAGGTATTTTCTGGGTGAGTCGAACGATAGAACTTGGTGCCGCCCGGATAGACTTTTACATTGGCAAAGCCATGGTTCATTAGAATACGAGCCGCGTTGTAGGAACGTACACCAACTGCGCAGAAAGTAATGATTTCTTTACTTGAATCTAATTCATTGAACCGGTTGCGCAATTGTCCTAATGGAATATTGACAGCACCAGGAATCTCAAAGGCATCGACTTCGGCCTCTTCACGGATATCTAATAACAGGGCATTTGGATTCTTTTCAATGACGTCCCAATCAGAGAAGTGGACTAATCCATTTAATACATTAGAAGCCGTAAAGCCAGCCATATTCACAGGATCTTTAGCAGAGGAATATGGTGGAGCATAGGAGAGCTCTAAATTCTCTAAATCGCTGATGCTTCCGCCTAAGCGTAATGTTGTTGCAATCGTATCAATCCTTTTATCAACCCCATCCATGCCCACAATCTGTGCACCATAGATTTTCTTCCCATCCATGGAAAATAATAGTTTGATGACCATTGGCAAAGCCCCTGGATAGTATCCTGCATGGGAATTTTGAACAATGATGACCTGCTCATAATCTTTGCCTTTGGTTAGGCCTCTGCGAAGCAATGTTTTTTCATTGGCACCAGTGGATGCGGCAGTTAAGTCGAAGACTTTCGCAACAGCACTTCCCTGGGTGCCATAATAGGATTCTCTGCCACCGGCAATATTGTCTGCGGCAATTCTTCCTTGTTTATTTGCAGGACCAGCCAGTGGAATCATAGTACGGTCTTTGAATATATAGTCTTCAACTTCAATGACATCACCGACTGCATAGATGGAAGGGTCGTTGGTGACAAGATGTTCATCCACGACAATCCCACCGCGCCCGTTCAGCATCAGGCCGGCTTCTTTGGCAATCTGGCTGTTTGGACGAACCCCAATGGACAGGATGACGAAGTCAGCTTGTATTTGGGTACCATCCTTTAAGGTAATCTCTACTTGATCACCGGTATCCTGAAAGGAGTCAACTCCATTATTCAAATGCAGATGGACACCATTCTGCATGATATTTTCATGCAGGAGCTGTGCCATTTCATAGTCCAATGGAGCCATCACTTGATCCGTCATTTCAATGATTGAAACATCGAGACCTGCGTGTTTCAGGTTTTCTGCCATCTCCAGACCAATGAAGCCGCCACCAATTACAGCAGCGCGCTTGGCATGGTTCTTCTGAATTTTCTCCAAAATACGGTCCGTATCATTGACGGTCCATAACGTCATAATCTTATCGGAATCAATGCCGGATATCGGTGGACGGACTGGGGATGAACCCGTTGCAATAACTAGCGTGTCATACGATTCGATATAAGTATCCTGGGATACCGTATTTTTGATCGTAAGTGTTTTTGCGGTACGGTCAATCGCAGTGACTTCGTTATGAATGCGCACATCAACATTAAATCGATCTTTCATCATCTGCGGTGTCTGTAACAGCAAAGCTTCTTTGGATTGAATGACGCCACCAGTACGGTAAGGGAGCCCACAGTTAGCATAGGAAATATGGTCTCCTCTTTCCAACAGTACAATTTCAACTTCCTCATTTAATCTTCTTAAACGTGCAGCACAGCTGGCTCCACCAGCCACGCCTCCGATGATTACAACTTTTTTGGTCATCTTCTTCATCTCCTTCTACTCTATTGTATATAATTAAATTATTAACAAGTGAGAAAATAGTTCCGTGACTTTGTCACAGAAGGAAGGAAATCAGCCATGCAAAATATGAGTGTTACTGCCGATGAGCTCCGTCGTTTTTTCCCTGTCTGGGACCATTTAGCCAAAACCGAACAGGAAGAGTTGGTCAATGCCTCGATCAAGCGCACGGTCAAGGATGGCAAAGTGCTTCATGAAGGGGCCGATGAGTGTGAGGGACTGTTCTGTGTACTGTCGGGGCAGCTGCGGGCATATGTGCTTTCCCCTGAAGGAAAAGAAATTACGATTTATCGTTTGTTGGAAGGAGATTTATGTCTGTTCTCTGCTTCCTGTATCTTTTCAGGGTCTCCGCTAGATATCTCGGTTGCGGTTGAAAAAGAAGGATGCCTGATCACTATTCCTTCCATTGTTTATAAAAAGATTATGAATGGATCTTCGGTCTTATCGAA
>JAAYWN010000106.1 GCA_012516665.1 Erysipelotrichaceae bacterium | reverse complement strand
GTTTACTAATATAGTATACTCTAAAGAGAAGGAGGATCTTTTATGAGCCAATATCATATTTCTAAAGCAGATCAGAAAATTATCTCCAAGGTATATCAGGGCAGTCTTTCAGCCCGCATCATGCATGAGGATGGCAGGCCGTATCATACTTTCCGTACTTATACGGTATTGGCTGACGGCAGTCATCTGTCATTTGAGAACTGCACCTTTGAAAATACAGCAGGAACTGGCAGAGAAGTCGGCCAGGCCATCGCATTATATCTGGATGGAGATGATATCCATGTCACTGACTGTACTATCAGGGGGCACCAGGATACGCTGTTCTTAGCTCCGCTTCCAGAGAAAGAAAGAGAAAAAGATGGATTTATCGGTCCAAAGCAGTTTGAGCCTAGGACGATGCATACATATTATTTTGAAAACTGTCTGATTGAAGGCGGTATTGATTTTATCTTCGGCGGCGGAGAAGCATATTTTGATCGCTGTGAATTCCGTTCCAATGAACCAGGATATGTGTTTGCACCGAATACGCCCAAAGGTGCCAAACGTGGCTTTACGGCAAGAAATTGTTCTTTCACGTGTACAGCAGATGTACCGGATGGTTCCTGCTATATTGCCCGTCCTTGGCGCGATGATGCCAAAGTGACCATTGAAGACTGTGAACTTGGCAGACATATTTCGCCGGTCGGATGGAGCGGCTGGAACAAGACAGAGGCCGAAGCAACAACGGAATTCATCGAGATCCGTTCAAAGGGCGTCGGTGCCAACGATGCCATGCGCCCGGATTGGGTAAAAGTTGAGCGATAGATAGAAAAAGCCGGCAGCGATGCCGACTTTCATTTTCCTTCTTTCAGCGCCTGCTCCAGTTTGTAATCGGTGATCCGTGAAGCACGGTACTGCCGCGGAGAGACATTGTGCATTTTTTTAAAAGCATCTTTAAAGTAATTGGAATTGGAGAAACCGGAGTTCATCGCGATCTGTGTGATCGTATGATTTGTTGAAAGCAGTTCCTTTGAAGCTTGATTCAGCCTGATATATGTCAGATATTCTTTCATGCCCATGCCGGTTGTCTGATGAAATTTTTTAGAAAAATAGGTAGGTGAAAGATTGGCATGGTCTGCCAGACCGTCCAGGGTCAGCGGAAGATTGTAGTGAGCCGTGATATAGTGGACGGCTTCGACGATCTCATCATGATTCTCAGCATCATCAGCGGAACTTTCGGTGCCGAAACGATCAAAATCTATGAAGAGAGATTTCAGCAGCAGAGGCATCATGATATATGTTTCTTCATCGTTGATCTTTTCTTCTGCCAGCATTTTATTAAAGGTTGTTTCAATCACCGCCTGAGATCCGCTTGGAATATGCGTGACCTTGCTTGGTGTGTACTTGTTCAGGGCATGCGGCAGGAAAAGCTTATTGTCCTCTAAAAGATCTTCCAGCCGGAAATAAACATTGATACGGACACAGGCAGACAGATAGCGATTGAAATGCACTTCACGCGGCGGCAGGATGATGAAGTCGCCGGTATGCAGTGTATACTGATCTTCATGGGTAAAAAAACGGCAGGTGCCATTTTTTAAATAATATAGTTCATAATAGTAGTGATAATGATTGTCGACCATCTTATAGGTGGCTGACCGTGCCTGACAGCTTACATAAGGACGGTCAATGTTCTGATCGGATACACGCATACCTGTTCGGTCTCCTTTGTCTGATTGCTGAAAATCTATGAGGATCTGGCGGACTGGGAAAAATGCCGCTGTTATGCAGAAAATAGATTTCCTTAAATTCAGTATAACAAAAAATCAGTAATATTGACAAAAATAAGATGAAAAACAGGTAGTATTCGTAACTAAAACGGTTTACTTTGTTATTGTAATGAAAGCGCTTTTTAAGAATGATGACAGGATCATCCTCATGAAGTGCTTCAAGTACAACTCATTTCATTTAGGAGGGAAAAATAATGAAAAAGGGTTTATTTGGTTCAGTTATGACTACAGTCTTAGCTGCATCAATGCTGGCCGGATGCAGTTCCGGAGCAGCAGCATCAAGCACAGCCGCAGCCGCATCTGTTGATTCAAAGAGCGCATCAGAGTATGACAACTGCACAATTCGTTTTGACTGGTGGGGAGGCGACACTCGCCATAAGGCAACACAGGCAGCTGTCGATGCATTTATGAAGAAGTATCCTGGTATCAATGTTGAAGTCAACTTTGGTGCTTGGACAGATTGGGAAACAGCCAGAGCGCTGGAGTATCAGTCAGGCACAGGTTCTGATCTGACACAGATCAACTATTCATGGATCACAGATTATGACGCTGATGGCAGCACTTTCTTAGATCTGAATACAGAGAGCAATGTCATCGATCTGACACAGTATGATTCAGCACTGCTGAAGACATGCAACGACACAAAGAACCAGCTTGCTGGTGTCCCAATTGCTGTTACAGGCCGTACATTCTATTGGAACAAGACAACCTTTGATAAGGCTGGCATCAAGACACCTACAACAATTGATGAACTTATTGCTGCAGGCAATACATTCAAGGAGAAGCTTGGCGATGATTATTATCCGCTGACACTTGGCGAATACGATCGTGCATTATTTATGAGTTTCTATTTACAGGCTCAGACAGGCGAACCGATCATTGATGAATCCGGTAAGCTGACAGTTACACAGGATCAGCTGAAGGATGGCATGGATTTCATCCAGAAGCTTGAAGACAATCATGTTATTCCGTCACTTGCTACATTGGCTGGCGATGGCAACGTAACAACAAATGAAAACCCTAAGTTCATTGATGGACATTATGCTGGCGTATTTGAATGGGATTCTGCTCCAGCTAAGTATATCAAGAACCTCGCTGAAGGCCAGGAACTGGTCGTTGGCTCTGAACTGAAGGGCCTCGGCGATAAGGCAACAGGCGTATCTTCTAAGGTATCCATGCTGTTTGCTATCACTAAGACATCTGAGCATCCTCATGAAGCAGCTATGCTTCTGAACTATCTGATCAATGATTCTGAGGGCGTATCTATCCTTGGTTCGGAACGCGGAATTCCAGCATCTAAGGCAGCTTATGAAACATTGAACAGCGCTGGAAAGATCGACAAGACTGTAGCAGCAGCTCATAAGGCTGTACTTGATGCAGATCCAATGTCCTTCAGCCCAATCTTCGATAATGCAAAGCTCAAGGGAACATCTGCAGCATACATCACGATCTTTGATGCAGTATCTTATGGCAAACAGTCTACGGACGAAGGCGCTAAGGCTCTGTATCAGGCATTCATGGATGTCTGCAAGAACTAATCAAACATCAACAGCATATTAAGCTTAATCAAGAGCTTGTAATAGATATGACGATTACAAGCTCTTTCTAAAGATTGTGAGGAACAATTGCATGACTAAATTTAAAAAATTATGCAAGGATAATATCGGCTTCTTCTTCTGTCTGCCTTGGCTGATCGGCTTCCTTGTGTTCAAGCTCTATCCATTCTGCTCTTCGCTGTTCTATTCTTTTACAGATTACAATCTGTTCAAGGGCATGACAACGTTTACGCTGAAGAACTATGTTAATGTATTTGCCAATGAAACAGAAAGAACTGCCTTGATCATTACCTTCAAATATGCCTTTATGACAGTCCCTCTGAAGCTGGTCTTCGCTCTGTTCATTGCATATATTCTGAATTTTAAAATCAAAGGTGTTAATTTCTTCAGAACTGCTTACTACATTCCATCTATCTTAGGCGGATCTGTAGCAATCGCTGTTCTGTGGAAAGCACTGTTTAAGGATGACGGTGTCATCCATACATTGTTTGCACTGTTCGGTGCAACATCGCCAAGTTTCCTTTCCGATCCTGGCTGGGCCCTATTCATTATCTGTCTGCTGCGTGTATGGCAGTTCGGTTCAGCAATGGTCATCTTCTTAGCAGCTTTGAAGGGCGTACCGAATGACCTTTATGAAGCGGCTTCGATCGATGGCGCTGGAAAATGGAAACAATTCTTCTCAATAACGATCCCGCTGATCACTCCGGTCATCTTCTACAACCTGGTCACGCAGCTTGTACAGGCATTCCAGGAATTCAACGGACCGTTCATTATCACACAGGGAGGACCTCTGAACTCAACAACATTGATGTCATTGCTGATCTACAACAATGCCTTCAAGGTCTATGACATGGGCAAAGCATCTGCTCAGGCATGGGTACTGTTCGTCATCCTGATGATCTTCACAATGATTGCATTCTGGAGCCAGAAGCATTGGGTATACTACCAGGATGAAGGCAGGTAATCGGATATGACAGAAAAGACAAAAACAATCTCAGATTCACAGAGAAAGATCCGCAACAGACGTATCCGGTCCGAAATTATCCGTTATACAGTTCTGATTCTCGTTGGCATTGTCATGATTTATCCATTGATCTGGATGATCGGCGCAACCTTTAAGAGCAACAGCGAGATCTTCACATCTCTGAATCCAATTCCAGCAAATCCTACTCTCCAAGGATATGTGGATGCGATGGCAAACTATGGCGGCAAGATCAATATCTGGACAGCTATGCTGAATACGTATAAATACGTAATTCCAGAAGTCATCTTCACATTGATCTCCTGCACATTGACAGCGTATGGGTTCTCAAGATTCAACTTCAAGGGCAGAAACCTCATGTTTACACTCATGCTTGCTATGCTCTTTCTTCCGCAGGTCGTTCTGAATGTACCGCAGTACATGATGTTCCAGAAGTGGGGATGGGTCGGTTCTGAGCTCTATCTTCCATTGGTCGTACCGGCATTGTTCGCAACCGAATCCTACTTCGTATTTATGCTTGTTCAGTTCCTGAGAAATATTCCTCGCGATCTGGATGAAGCTGCGAAGATCGATGGCTGCAACGCGATGCAGATCTTGATCAAGATCATCGTACCGATGCTGATGCCAGCAATTGTATCCTGCGCATTATTCAAGTTCATGTGGTCATCTAATAACTTCTTAGGACCATTGCTCTATGTCAACAAGCCTGCTCTGTATCCTGCAACGATCTTTGTAAAGCTGTCTATGGACAGTGATGCAGGATTCAACTGGAACCGTGTATTGGCAATCTCTTTGATTTCTATTCTGCCGAATATCACAGTCTTCTTCTTGGCACAGAATCAATTTGTAGATGGTATTACAGCAGGCGGTGTCAAGGGCTGATCAGTCAGTCCTTGCATCACCTGTTTCATCATTTTTATCAGAAAGGGAACAGTTATGAAAGGTCTATTCAGTGTTGACAATCCAGTAATGCACTTTATTGCTAAAGTAGGCTATCTTTGGTGGCTGGATATTTTATTTGTGATCACCAGTCTGCCGGTATTTACTATCGGTGTTTCCATTACTGCTCTGGATTATGCATGCATGAAACTTCTGGATGATGAAGGAAGTGTCACGGCTAATTACTTTAAAAGCTGGAAAGAGAACTTTAAGCAGGGGTCCGGCTTGAGCATCTTGTATATAGTATTTGCTGCCCTGCTGGCATTAGCACTTATTTTCTACAATCGCATGGATCAAAGCGAACTGAAGATCATGTGGGCAGTTGTGATTGCCATAGGTATCTTTTATCTGATCTCCTTGTCGTGGGTCTTTGCTATTCAAGCAAAATTTAAGCATAAGATCATGGATACAATACAGTATTCATTTGTGATCGCTTTTCAGAATCTGCCGGAAACATTCCTGATCCTGATTACGATCGTGGCCGTCGCCTTTCTGAATATGACGCAGCCTTATATTGTTCTATTCATCACTTTGAATTTCGGCATCGGCTGGTGCTTCTATCTGTTTGCTTATTTTTATCGCAATGTTTTTGATCGCTATATCAATAAGACAGCACATCAGAAAGCAAGCAAAGATGCTACACCAATTTTGAAATAAAGATAGCAGGGGAAAGCATATGCAGTTAGGGATCCGTTTTCATGATACAGAGGAAATGCCATTTGAAGAACGACTGAAGAATATCAGGCGCCAAGGCTTTTCCTGTGCCCATATTGCTTTAAGCAAAGTTAAAGATCTGCCCAGTGAGACAGATGCTTTGACACCTGGCTATGCAGCATATATCAAACATGCCTTTGCCGAAGAACATATAGATATTGCGGTCCTCGGCAATTATCAGAATCTGGCCAATCCAGATCCAGAAAAACTTCATGCGATCCAGGCACGCTATACCGCACATCTGCGGTTTGCATCCTTAGTTGGATGCAGTGTCGTTGGCACAGAGACCGGCGCACCGAATGAAGACTATCACTACGATAAAGAAGCCTGCCACAGTGAGCAGGCATTGGATACATTCATTACGAATCTGAGACCGGTTGTCAGAGATGCGGAAAGATGCGGTGTCATCTTGGCTATTGAACCAGTCTACAGGCATATAGTATGGAACCCGAAAAGAGCACGTACGGTGCTTGATGCAATTGGCAGTCCGAATCTTCAGATCATCTTCGATCCTGTCAATCTTCTGCATCCTGATAACTTGGCGCAGCGCGATGAAGTGATCGGCCAGGCTATTGAACTTTTAGGGAAAGATGTCGCTGTTATTCATCTGAAGGATTACAAAGTAATTGATGGTGAGATGGCATGCATGGCATGCGGTCTGGGCGATATGGACTATACGCAGGTCATTGCTTTTGCTCATGAACATAAACCATATGTCCAGGCAACATTGGAAAATACAAGACCGGACAATGCCGTACAGGCAAGAGAGTATATACAGAGAATTGAGGACACATTATGATTGATCAGGATACCGATGCAAAGATCCAAGCATATTTAGAATATCTGATGGCAAAGAGCACTGCTGAAGAGCCTTTCTGGAATAAAGAAAAGGTGCTCAGCGGGAAACCGAATAAATGGAACTATATTGATGGCTGTATGATCAGTGCTGTTCTTTCCATGTATGAACTGACAAAAGATGAGAAGTATCTGAAGTTTGCGGATGACTTTGATGGCTGGTTCGTACAGGAAGATGGATCGATCAAGACCTATGATCCAGAAGAAAAGAATTTGGACAATCTGAATGCAGCTAGGAATCTATATCCTTTGTATCAGCTGACGAAAAAAGAAAAGTACCGTAAGGCTATGGATACAGCACATGAACAGCTGCTGATCCAGCCGCGGACCGCGGAAGGAAATTTCTGGCATAAGCAGATCTATCCGAATCAAGTATGGCTGGATGGACTGTATATGGCACAGCCTTTCTTTATGCAGTACGAGACCGAGATCAACGGTATGTATGGATGCCATGATTCTTTCCTGCAGTTCATGAATGTCGAAAAAAAGATGAGGGATCCAAAAACAGGTCTTTATTATCATGGATATGATGCTTCCAGAAAGGCAAAATGGGCTGATCCGAAGACCGGATGTTCCAAGAGCTTCTGGCTCAGAGCAATGGGATGGTTCATGGCTTCTCTGGTCGAAACAGACAATGTCATGAATGAAGCACTGTATTATGAATATCGCTATCTGCAGAAGATGCTGAAGGATACAGCTGATGCAGTATTGAAGTATCAGGATGCCAGCGGCATGTTCTATCAGGTCATTGACCGTCCGCAGGATGAAGGCAACTATCTTGAAACAAGCGGTACTGCTTTGATTGCCTATGCACTTCTGAAAGGCGTACGTTTAGGCTATCTACCGAAAAGATATGGCGAGGCCGGTGAGAAGGCTTTTCAGGGAATCATTGATAAGTATCTCAAAGTCAATGCAGATGGAACGATCCAGCTGGGCGGTATCTGCTTAGTAGCAGGTCTGGGCGGAGAAGACCGCCGTGATGGGACACCTGCGTATTATTACAGTGAAGCAATTGTTGAGAACGAGGCTAAGGGGACGGCACCTTTCATTCTTGCATATACTGAGATTGCAAGGCGTCAAAAATAATCATCATTACAGGGGGCAGAGAATTATGCAATTTACCGCATCGATCTTCAATCGTTCTGTAACGATTGAGTTAATGAACAAAGATATTTATCAAATGGACCAGTCTGTGGATGTACTGCTGGATGGTCAGAAGATCATGAGCACATCGCAGAATGTTTTTTCCATCATGGATCTTCAGCCGGATCATGAATATACGGTCACGGTTGGATTGGATGAGGAACAGATCCATACATTGAAGGAATCTGTACTGTTCAATGTAAAAGATTTCGGTGCTTCAGGTGATGGCAGGACAAATGATACTGCCTATCTGCAGGCGGCAATTTCTGCCTGCCCGAAAGACGGTACTGTACTTGTACCAAAGGGAACGTATTATACATCACCGCTCTTTTTAAAGAGCGATATGACTTTATGGCTGGCGGAAGGAGCGGAACTGTTAGGCAGCAATGACCGTCGTGACTATCCTGTTCTTCCTGGCATGACCCAAAGCACTAACGAAGAAACAGAATACAATCTGACAAGCTGGGAAGGCAACCCACTGACCTGTTTCGCATCTTTGATCACAGCAATTGGATGTGAACATGTTGATATCATTGGACCTGGTTCGATCAATGGCAATGCTGATACAGCAGACTGGTGGGAAGACCCGCGCAATAAGCGTATTGCCTGGCGGCCGAATGCTGTATTCATGAATGCATGCCATCATATGCGTATGCAGAATGTCCATGTCAGCAATTCTCCATGCTGGGCCATTCATCCATATTACAGCGAAGATCTCAGCTTTATGAACCTGGATATCCGCAATCCATACAACAGTCCGAATACCGACGGTTTTGATCCGGAATCCTGCCGCAATGTTCTGCTGCTTGGCACAAAGATCAGTGTCGGCGATGACTGCATTGCCATTAAGTCAGGAAAGTACTATATGGCAGCCAACCACTACAAAGCTACCGAGAATATTATTGTCCGCAACTGCCGCTTAGAACGGGGCCATGGATCGGTCACGATCGGTTCTGAAATTGCCTGCGGCGTCAGCGGCATCAAAGTAGAGCAGTGCATCTTTGATTCTACTGACAGAGGTGTCAGAGTCAAGACAAGAAGAGGCAGAGGAGACCGTTCATTGATCAATGATATCTGCTTTGACAACAACCTGATGGATCATGTACATATGCCGATCACACTGAACATGTTCTACTTCTGCGATCCAGATGGCCATACAGATTATGTGCAGAATACTGATCCGATGCCGGTGGATGATATGACACCGAAGATCGGACGGATACGGATCAAGAATACGAAGTGCATAGGTGTAGACAGTGCTTTCCTCTGTGCATATGGTCTGCCTGAAATGCCCATTGAACAGATCTCTTTAGAGAACGTAGAAGCTGATTTCCTGCCGGAAGAAGAGCAGAGAAAAGATCGGCCTGTCATGATGGACCGTTTTGAACCAATCAAAGGCATCGGTATCTGGGCATGCAATGTCAAAGAGATCGATATGAAGAATGTGAAGATCGTTGGATCTTCTGAAAAAGAACCAATTCTTCAGAATGTCAGTAAAACAATGATCAATGATTAATAAAGAAGCGGGATTGCCTAAACTGTACCCCGAAGAGTAGACACCTAAATTAAAGGTGACTGTCCTTCGAGATTTTCATTTAAGCAGCATGTAGGAAAACGACCTTGCAGAGTGATGTATATAATTTCCTGCTGCTGAACATCAATCTGACCATTTGCTGTATCTAAATGGATCAAGCGCATAAAATACTCTTCAAAGATTGTTTTAAAGCAATCAATAATAATCTTGTCTGTATCACATTTATTAATGAAGCCAACTACTTTATATCCAAATGCTTCTCTCATTTTTTCGCGTAGGGCTGTGGCATAGACAATATAAGATACTCTTTGACTGATTTCTTTAGATAAACGGATGCCATTGGTATCGCCAAGATCAATATCAAGAACTGCCATGGTGTATGATCGATTATTATTTATGAACTTCTCGGCAGAAGAAAAACAGGAAATCTGGCTGTGAATACCAGCAGCTTGTATGAGTTTGCTCAAGCGCTGCAAATCATTTTCGCAATCATCAATAATAGCAATTGTCTTATCTTTGGTATACGCCATGGGATTTTCCTTATTCTCATAATATTTGGCTCTTCATCAATAAGTGTGGGTATATAAATCAGCGTATGTGCTGATGTAATAAGCATTTAGGGTATAAAAATGGACACGAATTCCTTATACT
>JAAYWN010000105.1 GCA_012516665.1 Erysipelotrichaceae bacterium | reverse complement strand
GCAAAGAGAAGATCCTACGTTGTATATATGGACACAGCATTTCTAAAACAAATGTTAACTACATTGAATATCTGTATGCAGCCTCAGCCAATATCTTTATATGATGCATATTCTGAATATCACTATGGCATTTTCGGAAATTCAGACAAAAATCAGCACTTATCTTGAAAAGAGCGTTAATTATCGCTCATTTTCAGTAGACTGCATACTTCATAATTCTTCAGAACACCTCTGCCATCCATACCATTGCCGTAAAGTTCAACCACAAAGGCAATGCCTGCGACAATGCCGCCAAGCTCTTCTACCATCTTTGCACTTGCTTTAGCTGTGCCTCCGGTTGCCAGCAGATCATCAATGATCAGTACCCTCTGTCCAGGTTTTACAGCATCCTTATGCATAAACACTTCATTTGAGCCATACTCTAGATCATACTTGCATGATACTGTCTCACGCGGCAGCTTTCCCGGCTTTCTGACCGGGGCAAAACCAATGCCCATCTCAAGCGCAACAGGCGCTCCAAAGATAAAACCGCGGCTTTCCGGTCCGATGACCAGATCTGCGTTCACTTTTCTGCCAAATTCTGACAGCTGATCAACTGCATATTTAAAAGCAGCAGGGTCATTCAGCATCGGTGTAACATCTCTGAACAAGATCCCCTTGGATGGAAAATCTGGAATTGAAGCAATATAGTCCTCTAAGTTTAATGCCATGATAGAAACCCTCCCTTAGCATACCTGCTTATTATACAACATGGTCTTTTAAAACAATACGACAAATGAACCTCATTGCATATCTTCAATCACCATCTGACAGGTGACCTTTCCCTGCCAGCGATTGATGCCAAGTGTACCGATCAGCTTGCTCGGTCTTTGCAATACCGGAATATTTTTTCGTTTATAAAGAACAGCGTCAAATCCGCCGGCTGCACTCGCAATACGGTATTTCACCATTTTTGCTGTATCTCTGATCTCGATGATCTCAGGATCTTCAACCGCAAAGAATGGTTTCATCAGATCATGCGGATACGGTGCCAATCTCTGCAGATCACTCAAAGTATCAAAATTGATCTCATCGCATGATACCGCAATCGCTTTTTCTGCCTGCTCCCGATAGACAAAACTACTGTTTGCCATCTTTGTCTCGATCTGCTGCTGAAACGAAGCAAATTGCTGCCATGGCACAGAGATGCCCACCGCCTGCGCATGACCTCCGAAAGCGCTCATGCCATTGATATCATGGAAAAAGTCATACAGATCAAAGCCAGGCACACTGCGCCCGCTTCCTTTCACAAGATCTCCGCTTCTTGCCATGACCAGCGCAGGCCGCTTGTATTTATCCGCAAGATTTCCTGCAATCTGTCCGCAGATCCCTTCATGAAACTGCGGATCAAAGATCAGCAGGAATACCTGATCCCTGACCATTCTTTCAGCTGTCTCAGTTTCATGCAGAGCTCTCTGTTTGCGCAGTTCATTTACCTGCTGAAGCTGAGATGCATAATCATTGATCAATCTTTCATTTCTGCTCAGTAAAAACTGCGGCAATGTATTGACGTTGGCAGTATCGCTCATGCGTCCAACACTGTTCAGTTTCGGACCAATGTAAAAACCGATGGCCGTATCATCGATCGTACTGTTCGGCTGAAGCAGGGCTGCAAGACTGCGCGGCATTCCCATCTTCAGCTGGTCCAAAGCACAGTTGACTAATTTTCTTGTTTCTTTCCACATCGGCATAACATCCGTGATGCTGGCTGTGCCGGCAAAGGCATTGAGGTCATCACGATTGCCAATCAGATTGCGTGAGATCTCTAAAGCAACTCCCGCTCCTGAAAGATACTGATACGCATCTTCCATCAATGTCGGATGCACCAAAATATCAGCCGGCACTTCTTCTTCAATAATATGGTGATCGGTAACGATCGTATCGATCTTCAATGTGCGGGCAAGTTGCAGTGCTTCATGCGCCTTGACACCATTATCGACCGTGATGATCAGTGAGTATCCTTTTTCCGCAGCTGCTCTGACGGTCGATGGCCTCAAGCCATATCCTTCTTTGATGCGGTCTGGAATATAGAATCCATTGACAATGCCCATTGCATCCAGCGTTGCCTTCATGATGGCCGTACTGCATACACCGTCTCCATCATAGTCACCGGCAATAAATACTTTTTCATTCCTTTCTCTGGCCTGCTTGATCCTTGCACATGCCTGCATAACACAGATCGACTGCGAAGATGTCAGTCTGGTATCTGAACTGAGAAGTTCCTGGATCTGCTCATTGTTCAATTGAGCTGCTGCCAGCAATTTTCCGGTCAGCGAAAGGACATGAAATTCTGTCTCATACTTTCTGGGATCAACATTGATGATCTGCCATTTCATCTGTTTTCTCCAAAAGCAAGCTGTTCAAAGGTCTTTCCGCGTTCTTCAAAATTCTTAAAATGATCATACGAAGAAGCAGCTGGTGAAAGCAGACATGTATGTCCCTTCCGGGTATGCTGCTTAGCTAAAGACACGGCTTCGCTCAGGTCTTCCGTCTGATAGAGGCCATCCCGTATCAAAGCCTTTTCTTTCATTTCAGCGAAGATGCGATGTCCCGTTGCATACATAAAAATCACCTGAACATCTTTTCTTTCATACAGATAGTTTTCCAATTCTGTGTAAGAGATTCCACGGTCCATGCCGCCAATCAATACAGTATCCACATTCTTGATCGAACGCAGAGCCTGAATGCATGCCTGCCCGATCGTTGAAATGGAATCATTTACATAACGGATGCCATTGCTCTCGCCGAGATCTTCCAAGCGATGATGGAGCGGCACAAATTTCCGGCAGGCATCCAGGACCTGTTCGTCGCTTATGCCATACTGTACAGCAATATAATATGCCGCCGCCAGATTTTGATAGTTATGATCGCCGATCAAAGCACATTCAGTAATAGCAAGCTCATGTTCCGGGATATAGAGCGTACGATCCTCAGCATAAATATCTCTGCCAATCAATACTGTTTTCTGATGGCATTGGCTGATATACTGCGGCAGATCCTTCCAGATAACAGCTGTATCCTCTGCTGTCTGATGCTTTAGAATATTGAATTTTGCATTTCCATACTTTTCCAATGTTCCGTAATGATCCAAATGTTCCTCATATAGATTCAGATAAACTCCTATATGAGGACTGTATGGACAGAATTCAAGCTGATGACAGGAAATTTCAAAGACAGCTAAAGCTCCTGCTTCCATTGCTTCAATTTCATCAAAGCATGCTTTGCCGATGTTGCCGACCAAAACAGCAGGATACTTCTCTTTCAGCAGAGCATATACAAGAGATGCCGTTGTGCTCTTGCCCTTTGTACCGGTTATGCCGATCGTATGAGAAGCATAATGCTTTAAGAACAGCTGTGCTTCGCCAGACAGGTTCCGATGATCCTGAGCCTGTTTCACAACGATGCCGGGCGCCTTCATGATCAGGTCATAATCTGAGAGATCTATATTCTGATCATCCATACAGGCAGTATGCACCGTCTCTTTCTCTGCGGCTTCGCGTCCTTTGCCGCCATCTGCGATGGTTATATCCTGTTCTGGCAGAAGAGAACGGATCAGACGATATGTCGATCTTCCTTCCATCCCATATCCCCAGATCAGAATTTTCTTATTCTCAAATTCTTTTTTCCAAGCATCCATGCTCATGCGTTATTCCTCAATTCTTTCTTAACTATATCTGCATATTCTTTCGGAAGATCATTTTCTTCATTGTATGCCAGCATATCTACACTGCGATCCCTATAGAAAGTATAGTATTTAGATTTCTGATACTCCTGATACAGAAGTGGCAGCCCTATACTGTGCTCTTTCATGCTGCGGATCGACATACAGATAGCTGTATTGACTTCATCTCTTGTACCAACACATTCAAAAGGTTTATCATCGAGGATCCCGCTCAGCTGCTGGAACAGCTGTCTCATCTCTGGATCATTCAGCATATCGCGGCCAAAGATGGCAATGACATCCTGCTGTGAAAGATAAGCGCTCATCATAATGCAGACAAACAGGCACTTGGCACAATGACCGCACCATTCGCCTTTTTTCTGTCCTACATTGCATGAACGGAAAACAGGAAGATATTTTTTGAGCTTGGTGAAAATGCCCGCTATCTGCAGTTCACTTAATGGCCGCAGAAGACTGAAATAATGGATATCATCTGTCAGATATCGTTTTGCATAATTATTGAAATCCTGTTCAAAAGCAAATGTCTTCGAATACTGATGATTGACATTCGAGCCCTTGATCGTCGATTCGTTGGCCGATGCTTCATTAGACAGTGTGATATATTTTTTCTGCCAGACAATAGCGGTCAGATAAGAAGCAAACGCTGCCATCGCACTGAATGGTGTATGTCCATTCAGATAGCCCTGCTTATTGAGCTCCAGCATCATCGGATCTAAGGTACGTTCTGTCAGCAGCAGATCTTTTCCCTCTTCATATCCGCCTGCGTGCGCGGCATTGACGGCACTGATAATATGATTGATGATGAAAGCACAATTCTCCCTGCGATATGGTTCCAAAAGATGCAATGTCACAAAAGAATCTTTGCCGCCGCCAACCGGGATCAAATTTCCCGTATATGTCTGTGCACATACAGCGCCCTCAATTTCTTTGCCTGTACTGTGCAGATCCATAAACGCTTCCATTGAAGTACTGATTTTATTCTTATAAAAGAATTCACCAAGTCCATTAAAGTAGAGCTTCTTCCACCATTGGATCTGATATTCATCCAGGCTGCCGCATTCAACGGTGACACGTGGTGCACAGGTGATCTTCCAATAACTGATCAGTTCGACCATGCCAAGAGAGAACACTGCTGTTCGGAAAAGTTCTGTATCCATAACTGTGCTTTCTTTCGGATACGGTACCGTGAAAGTCGGACGAAAAGACGCTAAGCCTTTTATCTCCATATCATAAGTGATGCATATATTATTTTCTTCTGTCTTGATCGTAAAAGAATGATAAATAAACTCTGTATATTTTTTTCTCAGCTGCTGATATTCCATAGCATCTCCTTATAAAAGATAAATGACCTGCGCAAGATCATCTTTCTGAAATTCAATTGCTTCTTTCATTTCTTCATCTGGTATTATTGTATCCTGAATAAAACAGGAATGCATTTCTGCTGATCTGGCCGCCAAGATTCCCTGCTTGGAATCTTCCAAAACAAGGCAGTTCTCATTCTCTATGCCCAGTGCCTGAGCAGCCTTTAGAAATATTTCAGGATCAGGTTTTCCGTGCACCACCTGATCGCCCGTGATCAAAGCATCAAAATGCATAGGAACAGATACATTTGCAATCAGGGCTTCTACATACTGCTTTAAGCTGCTAGACCCGACAGCCTTGCGGATCTTTTTTTCTGCAAGATAAGAATAGAGCTGCAGAAGTCCTTTCTTATTCAGTTCATCTGTTTTAAAAGAAGACCAATATGCATGATCAAAACGTCTTGTCTTCATCAGCGTGCATAAATCATTCAAGTGCGGAATATTGGCAAATTGACGCCTTGCTTCCGTATCATTTCTTGCACCGGTAATGGCTGTAAAAAAATCATCAGGAATAGAAATATGCATTTTTTCTGCTTCCTGCCGCCACATTTTCTTTGACATTTGTTCTGTATTGAACATCAGCCCATCGCAATCAAATATTACTGCCTGTATCTTCATAAGCCTCCGAAAATTGATAAGGCAGTGACAAGAATGTCACTGCCACGATCGTTCAATTAAGCATTGATTCCCTTGATGGTATATTCATCAAGTTTTTCTTTGCTCTGTTTCTTCTCTTTCTTCGTCTTCGCCTTAGGTGTGTGATGAACACGCAGCCAGACCCACACTGCCGGTGCAACAAAGATGGAAGAGAATGTTCCAGCAATCAGTCCGACAAACATTGCTACGTTGAATGTTGAAATGGCACTCGATCCCATGACCAGCAGGAAGACAACAGGAATAAGGGTCGTAATAGAGCCATCAAAAGCCATCCAAATGGTCTCATCAATCGATGTATTTACCACCTGCCTATACTCAGCCTCGTTTAAGTGACCCTTTGTATTCTGCATATTCTCACGGATACGGTCAAAGATAATGATTGCATTGTTGATTGAATAGCCGATGATCGTCAGCAGTACAGAGATCAGCGTGATGTTCACTTCCATACGAAGAATACAGAACGCTGCCAATACCATACCAACGTCATGCAGCAGAGCAACCAAGCATCCAATGCCGTAATCCCATTCGTAACGTATGGTGATATATACCATCATTGCGATCCAAGCAACAATCGTCAGAATAAAGGCATTCTTTACTAAATCCCGGCCAACGACAGGCGTTACCACATTGTCACCAGGCTCTTCTCCATACATCTCATTGAATGCTTCTTTTACTGTTTTCAGTTCTTCAGTATCCAATGATGTCTTTCCGGTCGCATAAACTGTATAGTCGCCAGACGTCTGATATGCAAAGCCATCATACCCTAAGCTTTCCATTTTTTTCTGCACGTCATCAATCGTCACTTTCGTATCTGACGAAGTAACGGTCAGCTGAGTGCCGGAAGAGAAATCAATACCGATATTCATGAAGCCATCGCCTTTGACTGTGCCAACAATGCCAAAGAGAAGGGCTGCCGCAAAGATACCAAGCGCAATGCGGATCACGAACTTTCCTTTGCCCATGTAATCAAATTTCTTCGTATCAGAATAAAACTGAGACTCTCCCTTTGAAACATCTGGAATCTGGTTCTTTTTTACGCCGAACCATTCCGGTCTATTATCACAGATACCGCTGTCAACAATCAGCGACAGCAGAAGTTTAGAAAGTGCAACATTCAGCACAAGTGTCATGATGACTGTAATAATAAGCATCGTAGCGAATCCCTTGACTGTGCCATTGCCCCAGATATACATGATCAAAGCTGAGATCAATGTTGTAAACTGTGCATCGAAGATGGCCGACAGCGATAGTTGCTGTCCTTCAATAACAGCCGTACGCACAGATCGGCCTTGGAACAGCTCCTGTCGGATACGTTCAAAGTTGATAATATTTACATCAACTGTCATACCGACGCCAAGAACAAGTGCGCCGATAGCTGAAAGTGTAAAGACCGCGCCCATAATGGAATACAATCCGAAGACACACCAAATGTATGCAACAAGCATCAATGCAGAAATAATACCAGGCATACGGTACTTCAGGATCATATAGATCATAACGCCGATAATGCCGATAATGCCGGCCATTGCCGTACGATTCAGAGCATCCATGCCAAACTGAGCAGATACTACATTGGAAGAAAGCTCAGTCATCTTAACCGGCAAAGAGCCAGAATTGATCAGATTAGCCAATGTCTTTGCTTCGGTCTCTGTAAAGTTTCCGGAAATTTGGCAGTCACCGGAAATGGAAGAGCTGACTGTAGCTGCCGAAATGTAATTTGCTGTACCGCCATTGGCTGCTTTCTCCGCTTCTGTCTTATAAGAATCGCCATCCTGAT
>JAAYWN010000104.1 GCA_012516665.1 Erysipelotrichaceae bacterium | reverse complement strand
TCATATCATTTGATCAGTTCGATACCAGTGTGTCATTCAGTGTTCCTGAAGCAGTATAGCTGTTAGATTCACAGAGCTGCGAAGAATTGCTGATGAATGCATTCACATCTCTAATCGTTCCAGAATTCTTACATGCAAAGTATGGCTTTGTGCATGCTGCTGGTTTCGCTTTTGTTCCTATTGAAATATCAGTTACAATCGAGTCTCCTTGATTGCTATATACGAAGCCATATCCATCAGAGCTGTAATTGGTAATGGTTAATTTTCGCGCCAGGCCACGATTTCCTGTGCTGTAACCAAGCCAAGCATATTGATTTGTTTTCACAACAGTTTGAGAATCATATTGATAATAAATATCGTGAATGGAAATGTTGTTGATTGTCCGTTCTGATGATGTAACTCCATAATTATCAATCATACCATTTTCATTTGAGCCAATGATTCCAACATAAACTTGATGTTCAGTAGTTGAGGCAGGAACCGTAATATTCTGAACGACTATATTATTCATACCAAAGTTATCAAATGAATTATTGTATCCACCATTCTTTCCAATAACGCCATATGCCATTTCTTCTTGTCCATTTAGTGAAGCAACAGCATTAGATGAATTGATTGAAGAAATTGTCACATCATTCAGATCACTATTGGTAATTCTTCCGTTATTACAACCAATTGACCCCCAATATATTGTATTCAAATATAGATTCTCCATAGTAAATCCTGTGGTTTTATCTTTTGATATTAACAGTTGATCCACAGAGCCAGTTCCATCTATATTCCCGATCAAGCCACAGGTTTTACCACTGATTATATGGGAAGCCGCTTTACCATTTTCTGTCTCATTATAGATATAAGTATCTTGTACCGTTGTATTATGTATCGTTCCTGATACACTTCCAATGATTGCTGTATTGTAAGCATCTGAAGTAATATTATAGAGCTTAACATTATATATCTGCAGTTTATCAACTCTTTTGCCATAAACAACACTCGAAAGCAATCCAGCATTTGAAGTATCATCAGCATTGGGATTGGTTTTGATAATCGAGTCATGAATAGCAACATTATCAAATATCAATCCATTTGCACTGCTTGTAAATTTCCCAAGTAGGCTAAAATTATTAGTATATGCTTTAATTTTATTAATATCGCAGTTTTTGAATTGAACATTTTTCAAAGTTACGCTGGAGTTATCTGATCCAATTATACCAATCGAATTGAAATAATCAGATTCACTTCCAAATGTTATATTCGACAGCGACACATTTTCAAAAGTAACATTTTCTAAATTTCCTTCTATTTCACCTATAAAGGCACCATAATTTCGATTAACTGTAGTACCTCTTTGTATATCGGGCGATGAAGTTTCACCATCAATTGATATGCTGACGCGCAAATTTTTTATATTTGTGCCCTGAATCATCTGCTTAATAAATGTATTTTTCAAACCAGATAACAAAGGATAACTATGTGTTCCATCTTCAGCAACAAAATCAGTTCCTTGATACGACAGAGAATTGTAAATACTGCTGATTGTTCCTACAGAATATTTCGACATGTTGATGTCAATAGCTTGTATGATTGTACCATATGAGCTCAAAACATCTGTTGAGTTCCCGGTATCTCCATTAGTATGATCCATAATCACTTTTAATTGCTCGGCTGTGCGAACAACATGAGGTGCGACCGAGTCACTGGATTTGCGAATGCTGTCCGCAAATCTTGGATCGATATGATATGTATACGATGTTGAACCATATGTTTGATTATTTAATGTATACTGTGGCATCTTAATCATTAAGGATAGATTCTGTTGTGTCCACAAAGCACCCGTCCAAACACCGCTCCAATCAATCGATGAATCATCAAAATTAATGCGATATATATACTGATCAGCAATGCCAAGCTTTTGTGACATTTCATCTGTGACATCAGAAACAACCGGATGAGAAACAGAAGGCGTAGTCATCAGATCTGGCAGCGATGAGTCTGCCCAGTTCATCAGTACAAGATCAATCTTGCTGGTATCAACAATCGTATCTTTTACTGTCTTGTTTATTGTAAATAAGTATCCGGATTCCGCTACAGAGAAACCAGCAGAAACGGTAAAGCTGCTATTCCCTGTTTCCACCTCACTAGAAGTAATATTGCCATTAGTATCCGATGTCATTTTCACTGAATACCCATGTGTCTGGTAAGAACCATCCGCATATGTTTCATAGTATATCAAACCAGAATCAGAAGATTTTTTTGGCTGATAATAACTATCATATGTAACTGCAGTAGTTTGGCTTCTCGTATTAATTGGGACCGATTTTGTTGGATTTAAATTAGCATCAAGACTATCTGATACAGCAGATATAGGATAATCACTGAAATGCCACTTATAGAAATACGGTAAGAAGCTGAAAGATGCTTCATATGTTGTATTAAAATAATTTAAATCACTTAATTTCTCAAACCTATTCTGCAGAACTTCCTTTTCTGAATTGCTTGATGACTCAATGATCACATAATTATTTCTTACATCTGCATCAATATCAATCTGACATGCAAAACCATCTTTTATTTGAGTTTTACAATTATCTGATGTGAAAGTATAGGAGTCAACCTTTGCTAAATCGTTTGAATCATAATCTATCATGTCATATTGAAAAGGAGAATCATACACCGGATCAAATTGATTTGTATCATACAAATCAAAATGAGTATTTGCAATAATAAGATTAAGATCTGCCTCAGATGCATTACCATCAATATGAATATTTTTCGTTAAGGTTATTACTGCTTTTGGCTCTTCAGGAAAATCACCATAATGCAGATTCAATTCTGAAGTACTTGATTTTGTTGCAGGATATGGATACGTTGAGTCTACAAGAGAAGGACTATATGGATTTGCTTGACTATTTCCAGTGCTTTCCCATGCAGCCTTTTGTATCAGTTCGTCATAATCATATTCTATGATTTTTTGACCATTTTTAACTCCGCCTTTGCCAATTGGTTGAACACCATTAAAATTAGATACTTTGTTAAGTACTCCAACACTATCTGTACTATCTGTCATAAAGATTTTATAATTCGTTTTCCCTATAAATGATCCTGCAATAACATTGTCTGCCATGCCAACGCTTCCAGTTGAATAGACATCAGACAAACTGAGATGATATTTACTTTCATTAACCCCCAAAAATCCACCGGCATATCCTTTGCTCATTCCATATACACTCATTCCATATACAGAAGCTGTTGAATATGATTCTTTAACAAGAACTTCTGTATCTTTATTTTTGATAATGCCAATAAATCCTCCAGCAGTTCCGCCAGAAATATTAGAAGACTCTGCAGAAGAAACATCATAATGATATTTATCACTAACTTTACCACCTACATAAGATTGATCAATGGTCGATGTCTTAGCAGTAATGCTTCCAATCAATCCGCCAGCCGTGCCAGTAGCACCCTGGACCTTAACAGATGCTGAGCAATTGGTAATGGTTGCTGTATTGGCAATTTCTCCAATAAGTCCGCCTGCTGATGAAGAAGATGAAACTGTCTGCAATTCGTATTCTTCTGCACTTGTATGATCCTGCGTGCTTGCACAATATGAATGTATATTTGTCAGAGTTGCCTGTTTATTTGCATTGCCTAAGAATGTGCCCGCATCTCCGCTACCTGTAGAAGATACATTGAAATTTACTAAATCAACATTTTCAGCAGCAAATTCTTTTACACTGTTTCCAATACTGCTAAATAATCCGCTGTTTTTTCCGGTAGCAGTACTGATATCAAAATTGCTTAATGTGAATCCCTTTCCATCAAAATTCGCAAGTGTATCATTTTCAAGTGCCAAAAATTTCTGATCAGAAAGATTATAATCATTATCGCTATTGCCTCCGTTTGTTGTAACAATGTTCTTTTTATCTGGAGCCAATGCAGCTGCTGCATATGCTGTCCAATCAATATCATTCTTTAATGAAGCTGAAGTCAAAGTAAAACCTTTTTTAGATGGATTGTCTGCCTTATATCCGGATACTCTCTGTGAAAGGTTAGCTAGATGTCTTCCTGTACTGACAACTGCTTCATAAGTACCACTTGTATTATCTACTGTATTCACTGATGCAAATAAAGAGTTTCCGATCTTTGCGGAGCTGACAAGAGCCACAGATGCATCTGAAGGATTCATTACAGATGCCATGACAGAAATATCCGAACCTGGTGTAATCTTTTTGAAAAGATCATTGAAATGCGTATCACGATTCGTAATGTCATCAAAGCATAAATGATATGTTATGCCTGTGGCAGAGGTATCAACTTTGATAATGGCCTTGTTCATTGCACCATCATCGATTCCCGAAGAACCGCTTGATACAGTATACTTGCCCAATTTACTGTCATACGCAATGCTGAACACTGCTTCAGGAGGAGCAGACAGTGTCGTAGACAGCTGCTTTACCGTAATCTTTACAGTTGTCTGGCTGCTCGTTGTCCAGTTCGGATCCTGTATGACTACTTCCAAGATATTCTTATTGCTGCAGTATTCAGACTTTCCATCATCATCCACACCATCGTTATAGATATGAACAATTGGAGACTGCAGCTGCTTTGTCTGATTCTTAAAAGCCACTGCTCCGCCATAATAACCTACAGCATATTTCTTCTTCGCATCTGCACTGAGCGTATATGCTTCTCTGGCTTCTGCATTATCCTTTTTATCGATCAGACCTGTTAGATCAGCCTGTGTGATCGTGCCCTTATCCGTATAGAAAACGCCATACACAGATTCGGTAAAGGCATCAAATACAATGATATAGCTGCCATCCGTACGTACGGTCTCATCAACCGAGCCAAAAGGAAGCAGCTGTCCTAAGACGCTCTTCTGACTGGTCAATGCATCCTGATAGTTGCTGCTGTTATAGATCACATAGTAATAATCGTGCTTATCAGTACTTGAGATACTCAATGCCGCGGCACTGATGCTCTGCTGCCATTCATTGGATGTATTGATCGATACTTTGCTGTCCTTATAGTATGCAGTCTGCCAAACACCAGCTGTTTTAGAAGCTGTTAAGTGATTCTGAGCCGCAACAAAGATCTCTCTGGCAGTATTGTCCATTTCAAGACGCTTCAGTTTTCTCTGATACTTTGTGATCTCCACAAAGCCAAAGCTCACTAAAATACCTGTGATTGCAATAACAATCAGAAGTTCTGCCAGGGTAAATCCTTTTTTTCCATTTTGATGCAGTTTTCTCAGAGTCTCTCTCATAGTTTCCTTTTTTAACTTTCTGAAGATGTTGTATCCACCAGGCCTTCCGTAGAAGAAGCACCGTTCGATGTTTCAAAGAAGGTCAAGGTAAGGGATACGGTCGTTGATGGATCGGAAGTACTTGTTGCATTGGTGACGGTAACACTGCTGATGATATTGCGATACTTCATATCGCTGATCGATTGGATCAGAGCACGGGCAGCTTCATAGCTTCCTGTTTTAAAGGAAATAGATGCCTGTCTGCGCACTGTCGTATCTGTTAATGTTGGGGCAGACCAGTTGATGGCAACATTCTCAGCATTGCCATTCAGGATCGTTCCCAATGCATTTACCTCATTTGCCAGATTGTTATACACGGCAACTTCAGCTGTTGCTTTTGATACAGATGCATCCGCTATTGCCTGCTTCATCTGTGCTTCCTGAGCTGCCTGCATCTGAGCCAAGGTCAGTTCATCTTCCAGCTGTGCTGTATCATACTTGGCAGCGCTTTGCGTGAATGCTTTATATACTGCTTCATAGTAGAAGATGCCCAATGCCGTGACTGCCGCAATGCAGATCAGAATTAATTCTCTTGCTGTAAAGGAATGTTTCATCAGTTTGTACCTCCAACAGCATATGTGATCTCAAATGTTGCAATCACTGCATCTGTACTTGAAGATGTTGCATCGCTGGTCGTTGTTACTGTAACATACTGATTTCTCTTATCTGACTGCAGGGTAACGATCATACTTGAGACAGCCGCCAGATTTGTCGTACCTGTCTGCACAGTGACCTGCGATCCCGTGATAGCAATGGATTGAATGGATGCAGAAGGAATGATATCTTCTTCAATCATCTTGAAGATCTTCATGCGGTCTGTGCATACTTTTTCATCTTCTGTTAAGAAGGAACCGACGGTCGTATCATACTTTGTCTTTACATCATTGTAATCCGCTGTCTGTGCATTCAATGCAGCAATCTGTTCCTGCACCTGACTGTACTGTGCCTGCGCTGTATTGACCTTGGCAATCTGCTTGATCACACCGAAATACGTAAAGGGGACCAGCAGAAGCAGGAAGACACAGAATAAGACAATTGCTTTCTTATTATTCTTTGACTGTTCATCGCTGATGAAGTTGATACTTTTCTTTTCAGGCCATTTTGAAGTCGTCTTCTTAAAGGAGATTTCTTTATTCAGTCCCGTTTTTTTCTTTTTATCTTCGCTCATCCTGACCTCCTTACTCCAAGCAGGCGCCCAATGCCGCTGCTCCATTCAGCAGCGCATCCTGCTGAGATTCATCAAAGCTCGAAAGCGGAATAAGGCTCAATGCAACTGCATTGGCAACTTCCTGTACAAACGGCTGGATCCAAGCACCGTAGCCATCATAATAAAGATTCTTCAGTGTATTGCTTTGATTTTCATATGTATAGTAATTGATTGCTCTCATGACTTCGACCGCGATCTTTGTATAGACATCCTTGCATTCTTGACTTGCCAGCACATCATCATGATTGCTTTCAAGATAGGTCAGTGCAATATGCGGATCGCAGTTCAGTTTATCAGCAATGGCAGAGGCAACATCTTCCGCGCCTGCATCGATCGATCTGGTCGCTTCATAAATACCATTATGGAAGATATCTACCTTTGTCTCGTGATAGCCAAGGTCCAATACCGCCGTATCATGAGCCAGGTTCTCTTCGCTCAGACTGGACATCAGTTCCTGCAGTGCAATGATCCGCGGAGTCGCTTTAACAAGCTTCAGCCCAGCATGCAAGAACAGCTGCTGGTAATGTTCCAGCATATCATTCTGAATAGCAGCACCAAGTAGTTCCATTTCTTTCGGTGCCTGGGCATCTCCTTCACCATATTTCATGCCGATCATTGAATAATCAAACGTATAGTGTTCTTTATCATCCTGAATGATATCTTTGAATTCATAAGGCATATTGACCTTCAGCTGACTTTCGCTCATGGCCGGCAGGACCATTCTTCTGACATAGCACGCCGCATCCGGGATCACGACCGCCGTCTTTTTTGTTGAGAAGTGCCCTTCTTTTACCGCATTCCGCAGGACCTCTTCCAAAGCATCCCAAGCAACGATCAGACCATCCTGTATGCAGTCATCCGGCACGACGGCACTTGAAAAACGCACTGCTCTGCCTTTCGACACCTGCACAAGCTTGACTCTCTTTGTAGTGATCTCAACCCCTAAGATATCATTTGCCATAACTACCTCTCTCTACAATACAGAAAATATCTATTTCAGCAGTCCTGTATACCAAGCAACAATATACGGAACAATGGTAAATCCTAGATATACAGCAATACTGATCGATGGACCAAATGGGATCTTATCTTTTTTTAATACTAGCACAAACACCAGACCGATAAAACATGCCAGCATCAGTGAGAAAAGTCCATTCAATGCACCTAAATACAGACCTGCAGCAAACAATAATTTTATATCTCCGCCGCCCATAGATTCTTTTTTCAATATCTTATCCATGATCAGTGAGATGACCAGGATCCCGCCGCCGATACATACTGCACCAAGGACACCGCTCTTGATCATCGGCATCGTATCCGCGCCAAGCAATGTTTCTATGCCCATGCCCAACAGCCACCACACTGCGCCGAAGATCAGATAGCCATCCGGGATCTCATATTTTGCCAGATCCACCAAGGATAAGCCCAGCAGTGCACATGTCATTCCCCACTCCAATGGGATCTGCCAAGTGAATGCCCATGCATGCCACACAATGCCCATGAAAGCAAAAGACATCAGGATCTCCGTGATCAGATACTTCGGTGAAAGCTTTGCCCCGCAATAGCTGCACCTGCCGCGATGGAACAGATAGCTGAAGATCGGCACAAGATCGCCAATGGATAATACATGACCGCATGCATCGCAATGCGATCTTCCCTTCTTCCAATCCTCGCCGGCAATGATCCGATCTGCTTGGCAGGTAATAAAAGAGCCAAATACTGCGCCAAGAAATCCAGCGATGACAAAGAGATAGATGATCATCCCAGTCGACAGAGCATCAAATGTGATCATAATCTGCTCCTTCCTGGGACCCAGCATACGCTGATCTCGCCCTGATGGGCTGTGACCTGGATCACCATCGTATTCCTGTCTCCATAGTAGGATTCATCCTGAATATCCATCTCGGTATATTCGTTATACCCATACGGCCTATCCGATACAATGTGCTTTGTTTCCTTGTCCAGATAGCCAAGCGTTGTGCCATCGGTGCCGATCTGATGAGGACAGATGCCGCCGGACTTGCTTGGGCAGTCCTGTACGACACACTCCAGACCATTATTGCTGTTGATCTTCGCTTCTGATTCGGCTGTATTTGCCAGCATGGAATCATTGCCATGTGCCGTATTTGCATTCATCCATTCAATTCCTTTGTATCCAACAAACAGGCACATCAATGAAATAAAAATGATCAGCACCAATTCCAGTACAGATATCTTTCCAATACTGTGATCCTGCCTTTCCATCATTGCGATTCGCCCCTTTATCAGTTCTTTAATTATAATGGATTCAGCGGCTCAATCCAATTGCTCAGCCCCCTGAAAACACCCCTAAATTGAATAATATGTGGTAATAAACACAAAAGTCTTTCTCTTCTGCACACCATGCATACAAGAAAGGCTTTCAGCTTGCATCTTCATTCTTTGCTTTTACTGCTTTCAGTTCCGGCAATTCCTGTTCCAAGCACTTCAGCATCAATTGGGAAAACGCACCGCACTCTCCATTCATGATCATATGATATGCCTGATCGCAGGAATACGCTGCTTTATAGACGCGTTTGCTTGTCAGCTCAATTATTTTCGTAAGTCCCTTTTTCCCCACTTTTATCATTGAAAGTCCCTGATTATGATATAAGGACAGGGGTGTGCTGCCTATGTGTGGAGAAAAGGAGGAATATTATGACAGGCAGAACATATAAACAGATATG
>JAAYWN010000209.1 GCA_012516665.1 Erysipelotrichaceae bacterium | reverse complement strand
CTGACTTGCGATTATGAGATTGCATGCATGTACTGATCAGTGTCAACGCCAAGAGCCTCTATAAGTTCTGTAACGCCTTTGCGCAAAGAATTCTTGTGCCAGCTTTCATCATCGTGTCTTGCTATTTTCTGGTATGCGGCAATCCTTAAGCATTCACTGCTGCATTTGCCTTTCAGTATCTTCTCAGTGCTGTTGTTGATCGCATTCATGAATTCTGAGTAGATCATTCCTTCTACTGCCATGATGAAACTTTCACCCTGCAGCTCATAATAGTTCTGCTTGTGTGTGCCGTTGAAACCAGCACTGTTCTTCATGTGATTGTAGTATGTTTCAATACGCCATCTCTTCTTATACGTTTCATATACTTCTTCTGCAGAAACTGACATGTTGGTCTCAAGGATAATAATGCCAAGCAACTGCTCCTGTTTCCTGTATTCTTCAAGTGTGTAATCATCATCAATGCCAATCAATGAGTAGTATTCTGCTCTTAACTGCTCATTCATAGTTTCGTCCTGGAACATGATGATTCTTCTGTTCTTGATAATCTCTTCTCTGTAGCGGATCATGCAGGATTCTGTCTTTCTGCCTTTTCCTTTTTTGTATACGAACTCATCTGTAAATCTGATATCTTTGATCATCGTCTTATGTGCTTCCATGTTCTCAGGTACAGGGATCACATAATGATTTTCTTTATCAGAGAAGAGCTGTATATTGCCAGCAGAGTAAAAGCCGGAATCAACGATAAATACGGTGTCGTGAAACTGATGGGTTTTGAATATGTCTCTGACTGCTGTCTTGTCTACTGTTCCGCCATCAAACGCTTTGACTGCAACCGGACGATTCTCTTCCACATCAAACATGCACATGAAGTTCTGCTGTGTGTTATGAAGTTTCTGATACTTGTTACCATAAGCGGTCATGTCATTAAGACGGGAACAGCTAAGAATTACATGACCATCTACTGCATAGATTCCTGACCCCTCATTGATCAGACTCTGTTCGAAGGCTTCCACTCTTGTCTGTCTTCTTCCGAGTTCCTTTAGGAAGTTTCCTGCTGATTCTTCAGACAGAGATACATCCTTGAATCTGGCACTCAGCCATGACTGATCATAAACAGCCTTGAAATGAGATATTGAAGTATAGCCATTCACAAAATAGATTACTGCCATACAGTAGATTCGATATGCATCATCTGTACCAAAGAACTGCTTCAGGCGTACCAATGTATTCTGTGAGTTTTGAACTGATACCGCGTATTCTCCAAAGTTCAGAATGGTAATATCGTCCTTTTCAATTTTGACATTATTGGGAATGAAGCCCTCTTCAGCAGTGATCCTGCCAAGGACCTTACCGCTGGCATTCTTCATCTTTCCGGTATTCTCATCTCTGACCCGTTTATGTTCATAGACGTAGTACCTGCCATTCACATTCTTAACCAGCGTTGGAATATCACTGGGCTGAAACATTCTGATTTCAGAAGGGACCGCATACTTGCCAACAGACATGGATATCGCCTCACATTATTAACCTATCATTAACCTATTTCAGTATAGCTCTCCATGCCTTTGCTTTCAATAGAAAAACAGCGATAATGCATGATAATCATCATGATTTTCGCTACTTCATCGATATACTGCACCTATGGACTTCACCTAACAATCAAGGAATCAGTGATATAAACTTTATGATCAGCTGACTTTGGATCCCGGCTTCAGTCCGCCATTCACTTCAACTAAGCAGATCTCTTTGCCATCTTTGCCAGCTAACAGCATGCCGTCTGATTCAACGCCTCTTAAGACAGCTTTCTTCAGATTGCAGATAACAACAACATACTTGCCGATGACCTGACCTGGCGTATAGCTCTGTGCTAAGCCGGATACGATCTGTCTTGGCTTTTCTTCACCGCAGTCTACCGAAAGGACATAGAGCTTATCTGCATCCGGATGTCTTTCACAGGACAGCACTTTCGCAACTCTGAGATCCAGTTTCTGGAAATCATTGATGGTGACCTCAGGCATCGCTGCCTGTTCTTCCTTCTGTTTTGCGGAAGATACAGCTGCCTGCTGTTTTTCTTCGATCACCGCAATTTTTGCCATGACCTCTTTTTCATCCAGACGGGCAAACAGGATCTCCGGCTTGCTGGTGATCTGAATATCTGTTTCCAATTTGCCGAATTCCTGTACATCATCATAAGATGTCATCTTTGTATTCAGCTGTCTCAGGATATTTGCGGATGTATCCGGCAGGAACGGTTCCATTAAGATCGCCGCAATTCTAACAGATTCCAGCAGGTTGTACAGAACAGTTGCCAACCGGGCAATCTTATCTGGATCTTTTGCCAGCGTCCATGGTGCAGTTTCATCGATATACTTATTGCATTTAGAGAAGAGATCAAGAATATCCTGGATCGCATCAGCAACATGCAGGGTCTCCATCCTGTCATGCACTGTCTTTACTGTTTCAATGACAGCCTTCTTCAGGTCCTCATCAATTGCTTCATCTTCCTGCGGGTTGGCTACCATGCCATTGAAATACTTGTTCTGCATGGACAGTGTGCGATTGACCAGATTGCCTAAATTATTTGCCAGATCGCTGTTGATCCTCTCGATCATCAGATCATATGTGATATGTCCATCCTGCGCAAACGGCATTTCATGAAGCATGATATATCTGACGGCATCAACACCGAAAAGATCTACCAGATCATCTGCATAGATAACATTTCCCTTGGACTTTGACATCTTGTCATTGCCTGTCAGCAGCCACGGATGTCCAAAGATCTGCTTCGGCAGAGGCTCGCCCAATGCCATCAGCATGATCGGCCAATAGATCGTATGGAATCTGACAATATCCTTGCCGATCAGATGCAGATCAGCCGGCCAATATTTATGATAGAGCGGATCGCTGTTCCCATCCGCATCATAGCCTAAGCCAGTAATATAGTTGGTCAAAGCATCGATCCATACATAGACAACATGTTTTGGATCAAAGTCTACCGGAATGCCCCACTTGAAAGATGTGCGGGATACGCACAGATCCTGCAGGCCTGGCTTCAGGAAGTTGTTGATCATTTCATTCTTTCTGCTTTCCGGCTGAATGAAATGAGGATGATCCTCAATATACTTCAGCAGACGATCGGCATATTTGCTTGCTTTAAAGAAATACGCTTCTTCCTGCATCTCTTTCAGTTCTGAACCGCAGACAGGGCACCTGCCATCTTCCGTGATCTGCGACTTGGTATAGAATGCTTCGCACTCTTGGCAATATAAGCCATCATAGTGTCCCTTATAGATGTCTCCCTGATCATACAGTTTCTTAAAGATCTTCTGTACCTGCTTTTCGTGATATGGATCTGTTGTGCGCATGAATTTATCGTAGCTGATATTCATGCAGTCGAACTGTCCTTTGATCACTCCTGATACTTCATCGACAAATTCTTTCGGTGTGATGCCTGCTGCTTTGGCGCGGTCTTCTACTTTCTGTCCATGCTCATCTGTACCTGTCTGAAAGCGTACATCAAAGCCTTCCATTCTTTTGTAGCGGGCAATAGAATCAGCCAATACAATTTCGTAGACGTTGCCAATGTGCGGTTTGCCTGACGTGTAGGCAATTGCCGTTGTAATGTAATAAGGTTTCTTGTTTTCCATATTTCTGCGTGACCTCCTTAACTAAAAAGACATCCCAAATGAAAGGACGTCTTGCACGCGTTACCACCTTTGTCTTCTTTCCTATCATTATAGGAAAACTCTCTCATGGTTTTAACGGAGTCCTTCCGGAACATGCTCATCGCACATTCAGCTCCAAGATCATTTTCATTTATCACCAATTATGCATTCTCACCCTTCTGCATTCTCTTTGCAACTGATCAATAAACTACTCTTCTTTTCTTTGCTTTTGACCACTCAATTATACGTGAATGCGCTTCTTTTGCAAAGAAATATCAAAGTATGTGCATTAAAGATACGATGCGGGATAGGAACGGTGAAAGAAAAGTCCTCTCTTCAGAGGACCTGTTATGATCTTAGTTTGTCTGTGTTTCCCAGTTCGCAAGATCCGGAAAATCAACAGAGGTGCTGTTCCAATCAGAATACTCTCCCTTAACATCATAAACATATGTGACATCCATGGAGCTGACTTCACCTGAAGCTGTCAAGGTATAACTGATGCTCTTCATATTATGATCTTTATCAATGACGAAAGCGATATCGCCGACACTGACATCCATACCGCTGAGATCTGTACTGGCAGAACTGCCGGCAGAAGAAAGAATCTTCTTATACAGTTCATCTGCCTTATCACTCTTCAATGTGCATGTCAGGTCATAATCTGAACCATTTTTTTTCATCTGCACTTTATCATAGTCTTCATATTTCTGCATCATAAGACTGGCAGATGCTTCAGAATTATCAAAATATTCAACGCTCTTCGTGCCATCAGAATCAATATATGCTTCCTGATCTTTGATCCACATCTCTATATCCGTCTGCTGTCCAAGCAGTTCCATGGTCATCTTTATATCGCCGGAAACTTTGCTTGCGTCATTGAAGTCGATCATCTTCATATCCATCGTGATCGGCATTCCCATTGTCTGACCAGATACTTCCACTGTCATATCCATTGTGATGGATGATGTAACACTGCTGCTATTGAAGGCTTGATCATACGCCTTCTGATAGACGCTCTGTTCACTTTCTGCACATCCTGCCAAGGACATGCACAGAGCAGCGCTCAATGCAGCTGAGATGATTTTTTTCATTTGTATTTCCCCTTTTATTGGATCTTCTTTAGAAATATTATGGAACATGCCCTAATATTCCTGATCGTTTTACTATACTTATGAATCCATTATTTGCAAATTTTACCTAGTTTTATATAACAATTTTCAGTTTTTTGCAAATAACCCTTGTTTTTTGTATTTCAATAATCTATGATAAGTCTTGTATAGAAGTTATCTTATAGCTTATTTATACGTAGAAGAGGAGATTTACAAGTTACATGGCAACAGGCAAGGTTAAATGGTTCAACGCAGAGAAGGGTTATGGATTCATCACAACTGATGAGGGCAAGGACGTTTTCGTTCATTATTCCGCAATCCAGTCCGAAGGATTCAAGTCACTCGATGAGGGTGCAAAGGTTTCCTTTGACATTACTGACTCCGATAGAGGACCTCAGGCATCTAACGTCGTTAAGCTCTAATCTGTTTCGATAGAGGATTAAGACAAGAAAGTTCGGGAGACCGAGCTTTTTTTATGCGTGATCAAAAGATAAAAATGTCCGGCAAAACAGTGTCGAAAGCGATAGAAGCCAAAGCAGGGAAATCATAATTCTCTGCTTTTGTTATAATTGAAACACGATCAATATGGTACTTCACCGCGATTATCCTGAAGGAAATGTGCTGAACTGCGACAATCTCCCCTATTCTCTCAAAAAAATTAAAACAACTGATATCATCTGGAATAATTATGATTGGCTGGGCTCCCTGAATAAAGCGGGTTATCTGCACAAGGCCATCATGGAGAACATAGATAAAACTCTTCTATGCAATACCATCTATCTTGGCTATGACGCTTTTGAGTGTCCAAACTGTCATAACG
>JAAYWN010000103.1 GCA_012516665.1 Erysipelotrichaceae bacterium | reverse complement strand
TATTTAGCCGTAATAAGTATATTCCAGGTAAATCCTCGAACATTGCAAATCACGGTTGGGTCATTACATATTGTCTAAATGAATTCAAGGTTTTAATTATACTGAATAAAAAATTGAAACGTGAATGAATCAAAGATGCAGGACTTTGTCATGAACTGACAGGGTCTCTTTTTGTATGAAAGAATTTGAAAAATTGAAATAGCATAAATTTAAGCAAAAGATACGAAGACAAGGACTCAATGACGGACTTGTATTTCGGATGCAGCTTATATGATGAATGTCTGAACGGAAATAAGAAGTATTCACAAAGTAAATCGAAATCGTTCCGCCAAAACGGTATTCCGACTATTTGGATCATTGACATTGCCTTGATCGTGCTATCTCAATACAGGGAATACAGAGGAGAGAAAAAGCGAGAATAAATGATCACGTTTGAATTTGCGAGTTCGGATGCGGAGCTCTGATAATAAAGGAATCAAAATGAGTGATATCAAATTCATGCCTGCACACATATGCGGGCATGAATTTTTATCTGAATATTGAAATGGTCTATCTGGATGCCGGCAGCATGCTCTGAGATGTTCAGCAGAAATGTGCGCATATGCATTTTTCAGTTGACGGACATCTAGGGATGTCTTATAATAATTCTGCACGCTTTTTGTGTGCACCATGCGTGGGAGGGTGAGCAAACATCCATTTGACCACTGCATGTGGATTCTATATATAGGAGGAAAGCCACATGGCAAAGAAAATTGCAAAGGTTTCAAAACTGCAGTTCCCTGCTGGACAGGCAAAACCGGGACCAGCATTAGCTGCTGCCGGCATCAACATGCCTAAGTTCTGCACCGAATTCAACGACAAGACAAAGGATCGTCACGGCGATATTGTCCCAGTCATCATCACAGCATATGAGGATAAGAGCTTTGATTTCATTCTGAAGACATCCCCAGCAGCTGTACTGCTGAAGAAGGCAGCCGGTGTCGCTAAGGCATCTGGTTCACCTAAGACAGTCAAGGCTGGCAAGATCACACAGGCTCAGTTAAAGGAAATCGCTGAGTATAAGATGCCTGATCTGAATGCAAATGATGTTGAAGCAGCAATGAAGATTGTTGCTGGAACAGCACGCAACATGGGTATTGAAATAGAAGGCGAGGATAAGAACTAATGGCAGGAAAGAAATATACAGCTGCGTTGGCTCAGGTCGATCGCACAAAGACATATGATTACAAAGAAGCAGTTGCATTGGCAAAGAAGATCGCTGACACAAAGTTTGATTCTTCTGTAGAAGTAGCATTTGCTCTGAATGTTGATCCGCGTCAGGCTGATCAGAACATCAGAGGTGCTATGGTACTTCCGAATGGAACAGGCAAGACACAGAAGGTCTTGGTTGTTACACAGGGCGCTAAGGAAGATGAAGCAAAAGCAGCAGGTGCTGACTATGTCGGCGGTGCTGAACTGCTCGCTAAGATCCAAGAGGGATGGTTTGACTTCGATGTCATCGTCGCTACACCGGATATGATGGGCCAGTTAGGTAAGCTCGGAAGAGTATTAGGTCCTAAGGGATTGATGCCTAACCCTAAGACAGGAACTGTAACAATGAATGTTGCAAGTGCTGTCGAAGAGATCAAGAAGGGCAAAGTTGAATACCGTGTTGATAAAGATGGCAACGTCAATGTCATGATCGGCAAAGTATCCTTCAGCGAAGAAGCTCTGGCTCAGAACTTCAAGGCTCTCTATGATCAGCTTGCTAAGATCAGACCGAACTCCATCAAGGGAATTTATATGAAGTCTGTAACAGTATCCACAACAATGGGTCCTGGCATCAAAGTTACAATTGCGTAATGAAATGAGAATGATACTGCAGTGTGAACTGCGGTATTTTTTTGTGCAGAGAAAAGGTGCATAATGGAAATCAGCTATAAAAAAGGAGACATGTATGCCGGCATATTATAAACATCCAGAATGGAATGAATTGGATACAGCAGTAAAAGAGACCGTCGCATTGGGAGATCAGATCTATCTGCGTTTTGAAGATACCATTTTCTATGCACAGGGCGGCGGACAGAAGAGCGACCGCGGTACCGTTTCGGCAGAGGGGAATGCATATCCGCTGATCAAATGCATCAAGGATGAACATGGGGATCCCTTGGCTCTGATCGATAGTGAACACCCGGAAGAGCTGCTGGGAAAGAAGGTCCATCTGGCTTTGGACAGACCTTTTAGGGATACGCAGATGAAACTGCATACTTCTCTTCACCTGCTGCATATGCTGATTGAAAAGCACCTTGGCCATGATATTGAAAATCCAATCACTTCAGATATTGAAGAGGATTTTGCTTTCAATAAGTATAAAAATGCCGTTGTGGAAGGTGTTGATTTTCAGATGATCGCACAGGAAATGAATGAACTGACAGCACAGGATATTCCGGTTGAAACGTGGTCGGATGAAAAAGATCCGCATTATCGCTATTGGAAATGCATGGATACGACGATTCCCTGCGGCGGCATTCATGTGAAGAATCTCAAAGAGATCGGTCCTGTTTCACTTGTTTTCCACAGCAAGAAGGGAAATATGACAGTACAGGTCAGGCTTGGCTGATGTGCTGCAGCGAATTGATCGCTGGCAGTAAAGCTGTGAATTCTTTTCGTGTTGATTTTGCCTGCGATATCTATGTGACAGGGTCAAATGCGTTCCTTCTTTCTTCCGAAGATGCGGCATACCTTTCCGGTCGAAGTGCAGAGATAAAAATGCTCCCGCTGTTATTTAAAGAATTTTTAGATTTTAATAGTTTCAAAATTGCAGAATAAAAAAGATTCTGCTGTCGGCATGAATAAGAAGATCATTGACCAGAATAAAGAACAGCCATCGGTGCATACAGTGCAGGCATATGTGAATGCACTGAAGGAGTCATATCTGTTTTATGAAATAAAACGTTTTGATATTAGGGGAAAAGAATATCTGAAGACATTAGGAAAATACTATATTGTGGATACTGGTCTGCGAAACTATCTGCTTGGATACGATGCTGCTATTGGAAAGATCAATACTCTTGAAAGTGATTTTATTGCATCAAATACGGATGAAAAAAATATATTCAAGTTGCCGAAACAATGAATGATCCTGCCGTACGCAAACGGGAACTTGCACCGCTTCAGATGATCAGAGATGGATATGAAAAGATGGCCATTGCTGAAAATTGCGATATCTGCATCAGCCAAGATGGGATCAGAATAGAAAGATTGGCAGAATTTTTACTTGAGGATTAAAAGCTCGCTGTAGTCGTGAATTGTATAATCGGATCCAAGCACCGGAACATCAGGATTGCTGGCATACCAGATAGAGGTGACACCGGCATTCTTGGCAGCGTCAGTTTCGATCTGACGGTCGCCGATGATAATAACTTGTTCAGCGGAGGCATGGTGCTGTTTCATGACAGTCAGAACAGAAGTTGGATCTGGCTTTCTTGGAAAACCGCTTTCGGAAGTGACATAGGAAATAAACAAATGATCAATGCCTTTGTCTTTGATTGCTTCAAGGGCGGAATGGCCGCGATGGGTGAGCAGATAATTATGCCCTCCCTGCTGCACGATGCGTTCCAATACTTCTCTGACATGAGGATAAAGCGGATAGCTGTTTGGATCGATATCACTGAGTGCCTGATTGAATTCATCCAGGGAACAAGTATCAGGATATTCCTTGATGATCTCTTTCAGAGCGCTGGACATGGTCGTCATCATGCGTGCATACAGCTGCTCATCGGCAATGTCAATGTGATGGGAATGGAGCACTTCCTGAATGGCTTGGACGGAAAGCGGATAGGAATCAAAAAGGGTCCCGTCAAAGTCCCAGAAGACTTCTTTTTTCAGCAGAGAAATATTTTGCATGCGTTCAGTGTAGCACAGGCAGGAACAACGCGCAGAAAAGAATATAATATACAGCAGGAGGAATACTATGCTGAATCAGGAAAGAATGGAACGTGTATTGAAGGCGATGGATGCGCAGCAGATGCTGATCTGCGATCCGAATGCAATATTTTATCTGACTGGGAAGTGGATCTTCCCGGGCGAGAGGTTCTTAGGTCTATTGGTCAGAAGAGGACAGGAGCCGGTGCTCTATGTCAATGAACTGTTCCGCTTTGCTGAAGATCTTGGGGTAAAGAAAGTCTATCTGAAAGATACGGATGAGATTGCTTCTGTCTTGGCACAGGAAGTCGATCATCATGAAGTGCTTGGTGTTGATAAGACCCTGGAAGCGCGTTTCCTGCTGCCGATGCTGCAGATGGGCATCGCAGAGAAGTTCATCAATGGATCTTTGGCTGTGGATCATACAAGAGCAGTGAAGGATGCGGAAGAGATTGCTTTGATGAAACAGTCTTCTTTGATCAATGATCAGGCAATGGCACAGTTCAAGAAACTGCCGCATGAGGGATGCACCGAAAAAGAATTGGCGGATCAGACATTGGCCATCTATCAGAGCCTAGGTGCAGAAGCTTTCTCTTTTGAACCGATCGTGGCATTTGGCAGAAATGCTGCAGATCCGCATCATATGCCGGACAATACCGTATTGAAAGAAGGAGATACTGTCCTCTTTGATGTCGGCGGGAAATATCAGAATTATTGTTCGGATATGACCAGGACCTTCTTCTATAAGAAAGAGCCAAGTGCGAAGCAGAAAGAAGTGTATGATCTGGTCAGAAAAGCAAATGAATCCGCCGAGGAATATGTGAGACCGGGCATGCGTCTATGCGATATCGATGCTAAGGCAAGAGATGTGATCACACAAGGCGGCTTTGGCAAAGACTTCACACATCGTTTAGGCCATTTTATCGGCATTCAGGATCATGAATATGGGGATGTCAGTGCGGCTTTTGCCGATCAATGTGTCCCGGGAAATATCTTCTCGATTGAACCAGGCATTTACAATCAGGAGATCCTGGGATGCCGGATCGAAGATCTGATCCTGGTCACAGAAAATGGCCATGAAGTACTGAATCATTATTCCCATGATATCGAAGTCATTGAATGAGGAGAGATCCTCATTTTTTTAATGCTCGATGGGAATGGTCAGATAAGAGACACGCTTTATCTTTTCATCACGGATATAAGAATGATATATAATGAGCAGAGAAAAGCATGTTCAGGAAGCTGACTGAAATGCGTCGATCTTTTGAAACAGAAGAAGATCAGAAGGAGATATCATGAATCAGAAACAGTATGAACGTATGCATGAAGGCAAGGGCTTTATTGCAGCATTGGATCAAAGCGGCGGCAGCACGCCGAAAGCATTGAAAGGATATGGCATTGAAGAGAGCGCATATCATAATGATGATGAAATGTTTGCTTTAATTCATCAGATGCGCAGCCGTGTCATCACAAGCCCATCCTTTACATCAGAACATATCTTAGGTGCGATCCTGTTCCAGAAAACAATGGAAGGCAAGATCGAAGGCAGACCGAGCGCGGATTATCTGTGGGAAGAAAAGGGCATTGTGCCATTTCTGAAAGTAGATAAGGGCTTAGCTGAAGAAGCGGATGGCGTACAGGTCATGAAACCGATGCCGAATTTGGATGATCTGCTGAAAGAAGCAGTGGATGCACATATTTTCGGTACCAAGATGCGTTCGGTGATCAAGGCAGCCAATCCAGCAGGAATCCGGAAGATCGTTGATCAGCAGTTCGAGATCGGCAAGAAGATCTGTTCTTATGGCTTGGTCCCGATCCTGGAACCGGAAGTGGACATTCACATTGCGGATAAGGCTGAGGCAGAAGAGATCCTGCTGAAGGAGATCGATGCTCATATTGTGGCTCTGCCGGAAGATGTAAAGCTGATGTTCAAGGTATCGATCCCAACAAAGGCAGGACTGTACAGCAGACTGATGAAGGACCCATGTGTTGTCAGAGTTGTAGCATTGTCCGGCGGCTATGCCAGAAAAGAAGCGGATGAACTGCTGGCGGAGAATCCTGGCTTGATCGCCAGTTTCTCCAGAGCACTTCTGTCGGATCTGAATGTAAAGCAGAGCGATGAAGAATTCAATCAAGTGCTGAAAGAAACCATTGCAGAGATCTATAACGCATCCAATAAGTAAAAGAAAAGGCGCTGAACGGCGCCTTTTGCTATGCCTGCAGGAATTCTGTGTCAGATATTGCTTGGAATTTTTTAGTGATGAAGAGATCGATCAGCAGGGCCAGTACAATGCCGGAAATGACATCGATGATACTGTGCTGCTTTACAAGCATGACGCCGATGCAGATCGCTAGATCCAGAAGATGCAGAAGAATCTTGACCCAGCCGTGTTCCTTTAATAATGAAGAATGGCTCCAGGCAAGATCCATACTGACGCTGACGTAGACATGCAATGATGGGCAGACATTGATAGGTGTATCATGGGCGTAGATCAACTGTACAAGGGATGCGAAGAAATCATTTCCCGGTACAGCAACCGGTCTGAGCGCAAGGCCATTTGGCACAATACAGTAGAAGATCAGGATCAGTGTCATGCCGGTATACATCGTAAAGCATGCATGCAGATATTCTTTCCGCGGTCCCCAGCGGAGCAGACCGACCACCGTGATGACGATCCAAGGGAACCATAATAAATAAGGAATGATGCCCAAAGCAGAAAAGGGGATCATATCATCAACAGCACTGTGCACGGTCCATACCGGTACCGTGATGAAGCGCTCACAGATGGCAAAGAAAGCTAAATAAAAGATAAAGTAATAGATGGAAAATAAATAAGGATGCTTAGCGCACCATTTGAGCATGGACTTTCCTCCTTGAACAATGCAGTGTCCATTCTAGCAGAAAGCGGGCCGGCATAAAACAGTTGACACATCCAAAAAACACCTTTATAGTTATTTACGTTATCAAATACCATAGACAGTAACGGCGGAAGCTTAATCATGTTACCGAGGTAGATTGAAAGTTATAAAAACTTTTATTCCCTCGCATGAAGACCGCGAGGGTTTTTCTATGATGTGTAATTGATAACACAGAATAGGAAGGTGAAGAAATGAATCAGACTGTATTAGAGTCGAAAAAGAGCGTTGCTTCTGAGATTCAGGACAAGTTCCAGAATTCTTCATCCACTGTTGTTGCAGAGTATCGCGGCCTTAGCGTAGCTGAGGTCACACAGCTCCGGAGAGCATTGCGTGCAGAAGGCGTCGAGATGAAGGTCTACAAGAACACTCTCGCTGCTAAAGCTGCAGATGCTGCCGGATATGGCGATCTGAAGGATGCATTGACAGGACCGAATGCGTTGGTATTTGGTCAGGATGAAACAGCAGCTGCTCGTGTCTTGGCAAAGTTTGCTAAGAAGCACGAAGCGCTCGTTCTCAAAGGCGGTGTTGTCGACGGCAAAGTAGTTGATGTTGACACAATTAAATCACTGTCTGCATTGCCAAACAGAGAAGGCATGCTTTCCATGCTGCTATCTGTATTGAACGCACCGGTTTCCAGCTTTGCTCGTGTAGTGAAGGCTGTTGCTGATGCAAAACCAGCTGATGGAGCTGCTGCTCCGGCTGCTGAAGAAACAAAGCCAGCTGAGGAAGCTGCTGCTTAACCATTAGAAAAAGGAGAAAATTAAAATGGCAATCACAAAGGAAGATATTCTTGAGTATCTTGATTCCGCTACAATTCTTGATCTGAATGATCTGGTCAAGTCTATCGAAGAGAAGTATGGCGTTACTGCTGCTGCTCCAGTCGCAGCTGCTGCTGCACCTGCTGAAGCTACTGACGCTGCTCCAGCTGCAGTTACTGTAATCCTGAAGGAGATCGGTGAAACAAAGGTAGCTGTTATCAAGGCTGTCCGTGCAATCACAGGTCTTGGCTTAGTCGATGCTAAGAAGCTTGTTGATGGCGCTCCAGCAGAGATCAAGAAGGACGTTCCTGCTGATGAAGCAGAGCAGATCAAGGCTCAGCTCACAGAAGCAGGCGCTACTGTTGAATTCAAGTAATTCGCATAAATAAATTGAATTGAAGAAAGCCGTATGTCTACGGCTTTTCGCCCCTAAGAAAGGATGTGGTTTTACGGCACATTATTTTACCGACAACCGCAATCTTGAAATGAACCGGAAAGAACATTCTTTCCGGTTTTCGGGGCATTTGTACACTTTTACAACCGACAATGGCGTCTTCTCTAAGACCGGTGTGGATTATGGCACGATGGTCTTACTGGAGGCAGCTGCTGGCCGGCCTCTTTCGGGATCGATATTGGACCTCGGATGCGGATATGGTGTGATCAGTGTGGTACTGAAAGACCTGTATCCCGAGAGCGCTATGACGTCGGTGGATATCAATCCAAGAGCAGTCGAGCTGACACAGCTAAATTGCGACCAGAACCATACGGAAAGCCGTGTTCTGGTGTCAGATGGTTTCTCTCAGCTGAAGGAATCCTCATTTGATGCGGTCATTACCAATCCCCCGATCAGGGCAGGTAAGAAGGTCATATATCATTTATTTGATGGTGCATATGATCACCTGCATAAAGATGGCAGGCTGATGTTGGTCATTCAGCGGAAGCAGGGCGCAGAAAGTGCTCTGAAAAAACTGGAAGAACTGTTTGGAAACTGTACCGTAGTATCCCGCGATCGTGGGTATTGGGTACTGGAAAGTCATAAATTGACGGATTGAGGCATTGATGTTAATATTGTAATTTGTACAAAAGTCGAATTTAGGGTAAGGGAATATATGCCCTTTTTGGCGTTTAGGCAATGCAGGCGAAAGGATGGCGGAAATGGAAAATAAGCAGACATACCACGTTGTGCATTACGGCAGCAAGGCTGTTCGTAGAGATTATTCTAAGGTTTCAAGTTCATTGGAGCTGCCGGATCTTACAGGGATCCAGACAGATTCTTTTGACTGGTTCATGAAGGAAGGCATCAGGGAAGTCTTTGATGATATTTACCCAATTACCAACTATGCGGGCAATATTAAACTGAAGTTCCTGGACTATGAATTTGATGAGCCAAAGTATTCCGTTCAGGAATGCGTTTATAAGGAGACAAACTACTGTGCTCCTTTAAAAGCAAAGATGGAACTGGAAGTCATGGATACCGAAACAGGTGAAGTCATGACAAAGTGGGAAGATGTCTTCTTAGGAGACTTCCCTTTAATGACACCTACAGGTACATTTATTATCAATGGTGCAGAGCGTGTCATTGTATCTCAGATCGTCAGATCCCCAGGCGCTTATTTTGATATTCAGACAGAAGAGCGCACAGGACATGATACCTTTTCCTGTGAACTGATCCCAAGCCGCGGAACATGGCTGGAGTTCATGTCTGATGATAAGAAGGCTGCTCTTGGC
>JAAYWN010000102.1 GCA_012516665.1 Erysipelotrichaceae bacterium | reverse complement strand
TGGAATCAGTACACGTCATCTTCAGGGATATTTAGATTGGATCACAATATGCAAAAAGCTGAAATATACGACAGAAGCGAAGAGAAGATCCTATGTTGTATACATGGATACAGCGTTTCTAAAACAGATGTTAACTACATTGAATATCTGTTCGCAGCCTCAGCCAGTATCTTTATATGATGCATATTCTGAGTATCATTATGGGATCTTCGGAGATTTTAATCAAAATCAGCACTTATCTTGAAAAGAGCGTAATTTATCGAAACAATGCATATAATTGCAGTGCTGGCTTTATTCATAAATTTCTTGCAATTGTGAACTATGTATGTTATCTTATGAAAGCTTATTTGAGTGAAGGAGGTTATGGTATGTCAAGAGTCTGTGCCGTATCCGGTAAGAAGGCGTTATCAGGAAACAGACGTTCCCATTCACTGCGTGCAACACGCCGCAAGTGGGGAGTCAACCTGCAGAAAGTACATATGGTCATTGATGGCAAGCCGCAGACAGTTCGTGTCAGCGCTCGTGCGTTGAAGACATTGAAGTCTAAGAACGCCAAGGCAGTCAATGCTTAAAAAAAAGATTTCCTGAAAGGGAAATTTTTTTTATTGTTCTTTATCTTTTGACTGGATCATCAGTACCGTTCCGTGATGGATCGTAAAATGACCGACTGCCTGATTCAATTCATTGGATACTGTAAACAGATCCTTTTCTGTCAGATGGCAGTGCGACAGCGGATACTTAAATCCCTCTAAGGAGATCTCTGCATCATCTTCTGTAAAGAAGCTGATATATGCATGGTCTTCTTTTTTTATTTCATATGTACCTGGTATAAAAGCTTCAGCTGTATTCTGTTCATCTATTAGGGTTACCAGACCGGGATGCTGATATGCTAAGCGCAGGTTGATCAGCGTATGATCTGCTCTGCCGCCAAGTGCCCCTAAAAAGATGATGCGGTCATATCCTCTTCTCACTGCTTCATTGAAAGCAGCTTCGCTGTCCGTATCATCTTTGATCGGATTCAGGGAAATCACTTCCGGGATATTTTCTCTGATCTGCTGCATTTCCCGTTCATCAACGGAATCAAAATCACCGATGGCCAGTTTTGCTTTAATGCCATGTGCAAGCAGAGCAACTGTTCCTTTATCAACACCGATATAATCCCCTTCAATCTGCGGGACAGCGTCTGTCAGCTTCAATGCGATGACGGCAGTTGGCATAATGTTTGCACCGCTTTCCTGATATTATTTTTAAAGACATAAGAACCAGCAACTAAAGCATCCGCACCGGCCTGGGCGCAGATCTTTCCTGTTTCAGCATTGATGCCGCCATCAACTTCGATCAGAGCACTGCTGCCAGCTTCCTGCAGCATTTTCTTCAGCTGCTGAATGCGCGCACCTGCTGCTGTCATAAATTTCTGTCCGCCGAAGCCAGGCTCTACGCTCATGATAAGAAAGAGATCAAAATCATTTAAATACGGTGCAAGCTTTGTGACTGGTGTGCCTGGTTTGACAGACAGTCCTGCCTTGATGCCATGCATGCGGATATTTTCAGCCAAGGCCTGTATTTTTTTCTCATCGGAAAGTGCTTCTTCATGAAAGGTAATAATGTCCGCCCCAGCGTCCATAAAAATACCGGCTATCATCTGCGGATCATCGACCATGATATGGACATCTTTGATCAGCGGAGAGATTCTTTGAAAGGCTTTCAGGATATCCGGTCCGAACGTAAGATTTTTAACGAAATGTCCATCCATTACATCAAAGTGCATCCATTGTGCTCCAGAGGCATTCAGTTCTTCAATCTGTGATTTTGTATCTGCATAGTTCAATGAAAGTACCGATGGAGAAACGATCATAAATAGCGCTCCTTTCTGTTTTGGATCATCTGCATGATCTGCAGATAATCCTCATATCTGACACGTGGGATATCTCCCCTCTCCACCGCATCTTTGACAGCACATCCAGGTTCATTCTGATGGATGCAGTCGTTGAAGCGGCATTGACCTAAATACGGCAGAAAATCCGGCACATAGGATGCCAGTTCCTGTGCGCTTATGCGGGAAAAATCCAAAGAAGAGAATCCAGGCGTATCCGCAACAAGTCCGCCCGCCACAGGATGCAGTTCATTATGCCGCGTTGTATGCTTTCCTCTGCCCAAAGCTTTAGAAGTCTCCTGCGTTGCCAAATGGAAAGAAGGCTCCAGCTCATTGAGCAGCGTGCTTTTGCCGGCACCGGTCTGCCCCGTCAGAACTGAGATCTTTCCTTCCAGGATTCCTGCTAAAGAAGGATCCAAAGACCCCTTTCCTGTCCGAATGACATGCATCGGTCCTCTTTCGTATTCTTCAATTCTTTCTTCAAAATCAGGCTCAATGCCAAGATCGCATTTTGTTACGATCAGCATTGGCTGGATCCCGCTCGACATGATCAGGACGCTGAGCCGATCAATTAGTGCGGGAGAAAAATCAGGCGATTTTACGCTCATAACGATCAATGCCTGATCTATATTGGCAACGGATGGACGGATCAGTTTATTTATCCGCGGCAGGATCTTTTCTACCACCCAGCGATGATCCAGTCTGACTGCTTCAACAAGATCGCCGGCAGCCGGCTTCATCTGCATGCGGATCTTTCCAGTCAGGATCGCATCATAGCGATTTCCTTTATCATCCATCAGTGTATATTCTTTTGAAATAATACGTATTATTCTTGCAATCATCTTTTCACCGATCAATAGTAATACAGCGTGACATAATTGCTGCCTTTCTGCGTATAGGATGTACCCGCAGCCGGGCTGCTCTCAATAACAACTCCGATCTTCAGTTTATCTCTTTCTTCCTGCGACATGTTTGAAATATCGCGGTTCGAAGAACGTGCTGTAACACCCATAGCTTCCAATTCAGCGGTCGCTTCAGCCACGGTTTTGCCAATGATATCTGTTGGAATCGTAACGCTTGGATACGCACTGCAGATCAAGGTGATCTGACTTACCACATCCGGATCGAACAGCGTTCCTGCAGTCAGTCCTTCCTGGCGGATGATCGTACCTGCCTTTTTATCACTGGCTTCTTCCTGCACCGTGATCTTCAGATATGGGTATTTCGCTGTCAGACTTTCTTTGACATCATCAATATTCTTACCGACATAGTTCTGCACCTCAGCGCCGATTCCGCTGGATACGGTAACGGATACTTCAGACTTTTTTTCAATCTCTGTATCTGTTTCGGGATCAGATGCTATGATCTGACCCTTCTTTGTATCTTTTGTCAAAGTGTAAGTTATGTTCTCAGTGTTGAGCACAAGACTGTCTTTGTCCAATGTATCCTGTGCTTCGGCAATTGTCATACCGGAAAGATCCGGCACCTTGACAGTGCGCGATCCCAATGTAATAGTTCCCGACAGTACCAGCGTAAAGAAGATTGCCGCAGCTGTGATTACACAGAGGATGGCCACCAAGAACGTCATTGTTTTTTTATTTTTATTTTTCTGTTTTTCCAGATCATCCGTCTGATTCTTTGCCGTCATTTCAGAATCTGTTTCTGCCGGCTGCAGTTCCATGCCTTCCAGCGTCTGTCTCTTCTGCTGCTCCGGCATCTTCAGGATCAGTTTCTTTTCATTACGGCGATCCGGACGCAGACAGGTACTGATATCGCGGAGCATTTCATCACAGCTCCGGTATCTCTGTGCTGGCAGCTTTGCGGTCGCTCTGGTAATGATGTTCTCAATAGACTGCGGCACCGTATTGTTCACCGCCCGAATATCTGGCATTGGATCGCGCATATGTTTTAAGGCCACCTGTACAGCCTGTTCCGCCTTGAATGGCACATCTCCAGCCAGCATCTCATATAGGCAGATGCCCAAAGCATAGATATCGGACTGGGGAGATGACGGCTCGCCTTTGGCAAGTTCCGGAGCAAGATAATGGACCGAGCCCATGACATTGTTAGCCTGGGTCAGCTGCATCGCGCCTTTCGCTGTTGCAATGCCAAAGTCCAGGATCTTGATCGACCCATCAGCCTTAACGATTACATTCTGCGGCTTGATGTCACGATGGATGATACCTCTGCTGTGTGCTTCAGCAATAGCAGAGCACATCTGCTTCATGATATCAACTGCTTCTTCGTTCAGCAAAGGCCCGCGGGACTTGATGACCTGTTTCAGCGTCTGACCAACGACATATTCCATGACAATATAGTGATGGCCCTTATAATCACCGACATCATAGATCTCAACAATATTCGGATGGGCCAAAGCAGCCGCAGCCTGTGCTTCTCTTTCAAAGCGCAGAATACTGACGGCATCCGTATTCATTTCTGTACGCAGTACTTTGATAGCGACCTGCCGGTTCAGTATCGTATCGATGCCCAAAAAAACATCTGCCATGCCGCCCTTGCCAAGATGTGAAAGGACTTCATACCGATTGGCAATGATATTTTTTTTCGACGTCATAAACGATCCTCCCCAAGATCAATCAGTACGACAGTAATATTGTCATATCCCCCAGCGTCTAAAGCTGCTTTTACCAGTCTTCTAGCTTTCAATGACGGCTCTATATCATCATGCAGAATGATCTTCTTGATCAAATCCAAAGAAACGTATCCATGAAGTCCATCCGAACAGATCATGAACCCGCTCACTTTTTCATTATGTATATCAATATCTGAACGCACCGTCTCCCAAACGCCTAAAGCATTTGTCAGCACATTTTTCTTTGGAAAATTGGCTGCTTCCTCTTTGCTCAGTTCACCATGCATCAGCATATCATTCAGCAGAGAATGATCCATTGTCAGCTGCATGAATTTCTGATCCGCCGTCCAGGCATATGTTCTGCTGTCCCCGATATTGACGACCAATCTTCCCACCGAAGTGATCATCACACCGCAGAAAGTAGTGCCCATTCCCTTCAGCTGAGGATTCTCGACACCGTAGTTGAAGATTGCGCTGTTTGCGACCGTCACATTGACCTGGATCCATCTTTTTGCTTCCTTGAGATCGCGGAATCCTTTTGTTTCGGAGAATTCTTTTGAAAAATGCGCCACTGCCATGCGGCTGGCAATATCGCCGCCCTTATTGCCTCCGATGCCGTCCGCAACAATCGCAAAAATGTCACCGTTAACATTGGTCGCGATGACATAGCTGTCCTGATTGGACTTACGATGAAGTCCCTTATCTGTTATTCCATAGTATTTCATTCTGTCTGACTGCCCATTTCGTGCTTTGCCCGCAGCTGACCGCAGGCAGCGTCAATGTCTTCTCCATGCTTCGAACGGAGCGTTGCTTTGACGCCATGCTTCATCAGAATATCATAGAAATGCAGAGCTTTCTTTTCATTGGTCGTATGATAGCCATTTTCGTCTACTTCATTGTAGGGGATCAAATTGACATATGCATTCATGCCGCGGATCAGATCTGCCAGCTGAACTGCATGTTCATCCGTATCGTTGACATCGTGCAGCAGAATATACTCAAATGTCAGCCGACGATGATTATCTTCACTGTATTTCTTCAGTGCATCCATCAGGCGATCTAATGGATAGGCATGATCCACCGGCATCAGTTTTGCCCGCAGTTCATCATTCGGCGCATGCAGAGATACAGCCAGATTGTACTGATAATGCCCTTTGGCAAAAGCATTGATTGCAGGAACTATGCCGCAGGTAGATATCGTGATATGCCTTGCTCCAATCGCAAGACCATGATCGCTGTTGACAATCTCACAGAAGCGCATGACATTGTCATAGTTATCAAAAGGCTCTCCTGTTCCCATGATGACAATATTGTCAACTCTTCCCTGCACAGCATCCAGTTCTTTCTGGACATACATTACTTCAGCCGCCATTTCTCCAGCTGTGAGATCCCTCTGCTTTTTAAGCAGACCGCTGGCACAGAAGGAGCATCCCATATTGCAGCCGATCTGCGAAGAGACACATAAACTGTCACCAAAATGAAAATGCATCAGAACTGCTTCTACCGAAGATCCATCCTGCATCGCAAAAAGATATTTCGTTGTGCCGTCTTTGGCAACCTGCCGCGTCAGCTCTTTCAGCGGATCAAGGCAGTAATTCTCCTTCAGTCTGTCGATCAAAGCAGCTGGAAGATCGCTCATTTCATCTAAAGATGAGCACCGTTTCTGATAAAGCCAGTGATAGATCTGCTTTGCCCGATACGGTTTCTGTCCATATTCTGCCAGAACTTCTTCCAGCATTTTTAAATTCAGATCATAAATTGTTTGCATATGCAATTATTTTAACATAAATATGATGCAAGGACGTTCACATCTTCCGAAGTTTTGCCATAAAGAAACCATCTCCGCCATTTTCAAACGGAAAGATCGTTTTTTCTTCCTCAAGTGAAAATTCTTGATGTATTTCTAAAAAGTGTCTGATCTGTTCTTCATTTTCTTTTTTATTCAGCGTGCATGTGCTGTAGATCAAGATGCCATTTTTTCTTGCATAAGATGCTGCTGTATCCAAAATACCTTTCTGCACATCGATGATCTCATCCAGATCTTCTGGTTTCAGGTGCAGACGGATCTCTGGCTTATGGCGCAGATCTCCCAGGCCGGAACATGGTGCATCGACCAATACACGATCAAAAGATCCTTGCCATTCCGGTCTCTCTATTTTTGCATCATTGACCATTGCCGTACAAATAGAAACACCCGTTCTTGCCATCAGTTCCTCAATCAGATGCGTTCTCTTTTCATACAGATCGCAGGCGACCAGTCTGCCCTTATTCTCCATGAACATCGCAATCTCCTGGCTCTTAGTTCCGGGAGCTGCGCACGCATCCAATACATCCATGCCAGGATGCACATCAAGATGTCTGACTGTTTCAGCACTGTTGATATCCTGAATAACTACTTTTCCTTCCGTAAACATACTGGTGCGGCTGAGAATTCCTTCATAGATAAAACTGATGTCATTGAGGAACTTTATCCGGTCTCCTTTTTCAAGATCCTCTTTTTTGATCTTCAGCGTATTGATCCGACCGAAAGCATATGGGCGTTCCTGATCTTCCTGACAAAGTTTCTTAGTGATCTCAGTCCCATAATGCGACTGCCACATCTGAAGAAGCCAAAGCGGATGGCTTGTTTCAATGGACAGACTTTTCAGATCGTTGCCATGCGGAAAGACCTGTCCTCTTTTTTCAACATTGCGAAGTACCGCATTGACAAATTTCTTCTCATATTTTCCCGTCATCTCAACGGCTTCCGAAATGACAGCATACGATGGCGTACCATCCAGATACTGCAGCTGATAGATGCTCATATCCAGCAGCAGTGCAATTTTTTTCTTCACATGTCCGGATGCATAGCTGCGCCATTGATATTCAAGCATGTCATAATTGCGGATCGTACCGTACACGACCTCACTGATGAATGGCATATCTTTACGATCCATCTTATTTTCTCTCATCAGAAGCGATGCATAGGCATCTTCCTGAAATACTCTCATCAGGACTTCTAATATATACTGTCTTGGTTTCATTTTCTCTCCTAATCCAATGTCAGCGGATTGACATCGATGCGCAGTCCTTTCAGATCGGTATCCGTATGATCGATGAAATACTGCACTGCATTTCTCATTTCTTCTAGATTCTTTCCTTTCAGAAGAATGCGGCTGCGCACTCTGTCCTGGATCTTCAGCAGACTGATTACACCGATGACCTTAAAGTTTCCGGATATTTCGTTTTTGATCTTCAAGGCCAGATGATCCGCATATTTCTGATCAGATGCAATGACCGTCAGAGCAATCAGATAAGTATAAGGCGGATATTGGCCCGCCCGGCGGAAGAGCATCTCATTCTGAAAGAAAGATACATAATCCTGATGTGCTGCGCATTGAACAGCATAATGATCCGGGTCAAAGACCTGATAGACGACTTCCCCGTTCTGTTCACCCCGCCCGCTTCTTCCGCCGGCCTGCATCAGAAGATCAAAAGTTGTTTCGCAGCTCCTGAAATCAGTGTGCTTCAATCCGTCATCGCCATTGATGACACCAACTAAAGTAACATTCGGATAGTCAAGCCCTTTGGCAATCATCTGTGTTCCCAAAAGAATATCTGCTTCATGTCTGCCAAAAGAGGCCAGGATCTTTTCGTGGCTGTCCTTGCGTGAGGTCGTATCTGCATCCATGCGCAATGTCCGCACGCCTTCAAAGCATGCATGCACTTCCTGTTCCAGCCTTTCAGTGCCGAATCCCAATGTAAGAAAGCCTTCGCTGCTCCCGCATTTTGGGCAGATCTTTGGTCGGATCATTTCATAGCCGCACGCATGACATTTCATTCTGCCTTCTTCGCGATGATAGCTCATCGCAAGATCGCAATGCGGGCAGGTAATGACTTCCCCGCATCTGCGGCATCTGAGCTGCGTATTGTAGCCCCGGCGGTTCAGCAGGAGAATGACCTGTTCATTTCGGATAAGGCGCTCATGGATCTTCTGCTTCAGCTGCTGAGAAAGAATATAGGAATCTCCATGGCGGATGCTGTCCTTCATGGATACGATCGTCACCTCCGGCAGAGACTGATTGATGCGGTCCTTCATCACAATGAGATGATATACATGTTTTAAAGCACGCGCATACGTATCAAGCGATGGCGTTGCCGAGCCTAAGATTACTTTGCAATGATGGAATTTTCCGCGCCATATTGCTACATCACGGCAATGATAGGATGGCTGATTTTCCTGTTTATAGGATGTATCATGCTCTTCATCCATAACGATCAGGCCAAGATCATGGAAAGGCAGAAAGACAGCACTTCGCGTACCGACCACCACCTCTGCTTTTCCATTCATGACACGGCGATACTGTTCATATTTCTGCTGTGCGTTCAGACCGCTGTGATAGATTGCCAGTGCTGTTCCAAAGCGCGCAGCGACCCGGTCAATCATCTGCGGCGTCAACGCGATCTCCGGTACCAGGATCAGCACCTGTTTTCCTTTCTTCAATGCCTTTTCAGCCAGCTGCAGATAGATTTCGGTTTTTCCCGAGCCGGTAGCACCATGCAGCAGATAAACAGGATCATCTGATCCTTCAATTTCTTCCATAGCATGTTTCTGCTGAGCAGACAATGCAAAAGGAAGCGACCGGCAGCAGACTGGATGATCCTGTGCAGCTTTTTCTTTTTCGAAAACATCGATGGCATTTTTTACGACCAAGGCATGCGCCTGACCAGGATATTTCTGCCGCAGATCATGATAGCTGATCTCACCAGCCTGTTTGACATAAAGGTATGCTTCCAATTCCTTCGGTGTCAGTTCCGCTGTCTTCTCACTGAGCCGCACAAATTTCTCAAACAGGATCTTCTGCTTTGAACTGATCGGCTTTACTTTCCCCGGCAGCATTGCCTGAAAGCAACTGATTGCCGTTGACAGCGTCTGTTCTTTCATCCAAAGTGCCAGATCATGAAGCTCGGGTGTGATCAAAGAAGATTCATCCAGGACACGAATGATCTTCTTCACTGAAAAACCAAGTCTTGCCTTCAGTTGCTCAGCCGTTTCATCCGTATCGATGCAGGATTCTACAAAGCCAACTGCCCGGCCATGACCAAAAGGCACTTCAACGCGTGCCCCCTGCTCTGCCTGCACATCACTAAGGTAGGCAAAGGTCTGATCCAGTTTTCTGATCGGATGCTCGATCCAACATTGTATCAGTTTCATTTTATTTTCCTGCAGTACATTATAAAGCAAGAATCATTTCTCTGCACTCTGCTTGAAAATGTGACATAATATGAAAATGCAAGGGGAATCTTTCATGAAAAAATGGAAAAGAATCGTTGTTAAAGTAGGCACAAGTACCCTGACCTATCCCAGCTGCCGTCTGAATATCCGGCGCATTGAAAAATTGGTCAAAGTGCTTAGCGATATCCGCAATTCAGGTACTGAAGTCCTGCTGGTATCTTCCGGGGCCATTGCTATGGGCGTTGGCAAGCTTGGTCTCAGCAAGCGTCCCAGCGGCTTAGCGGAAAAGCAAGCCTGTGCTGCTGTCGGGCAGTGCGAACTGATGTATATCTACGATAAACTTTTCAGCGAATACAATCATAACGTAGCTCAGGTCCTGCTGACGGGCAGCGATCTAAAAAATCCTGCTCACTTAGAAAATGTCAGGAATACAATACATAATCTGATAAAAATGGATACGATCCCCGTCTTAAATGAAAATGATACGGTATCTACTGATGAGATAACATCGATCGGTGACAACGATACATTGGCAGCTCTTGTCTGCGAAGCTGCAGATGCAGATCTGCTGATCCTGCTGTCAGATATCAATGGGCTTTATACAGCAGATCCAAATAAAGATAAGAGCGCAGAGATCATTCATCGTGTTTCACAGATCACGCCAAAGATCCGCAGTCTTGCAGGCGGCTCAGCATCTGCTCAAGGTACCGGCGGTATGGCGACCAAAGTGAATGCTGCTGCAATCTGCCTGAAAGACCATATTGACATGGTCATTGCCAATGGCAGCGACCCTTTGATCCTTTATGATATACTGCAGGGCAAAGAAGCAGGAACGCTCTTTTCGAGCCGTCTGAAATGACATCGCTGAAAGAACAATGTCAGCTTGCCAAGCGTGCTTCGCGCTCGCTCCGCACCCTGTCAGCAGAAAAAAGAAATGCTGTCTTGAAAGCTTTCGCAGATAATATCAGAAAGCACCAGGCTGAAATCCTGCAGGCAAATCAAGCGGATCTAAAAAAAGCTGTTTCCTTATCTGAGGCTTTTCAGGACCGCCTGATGCTCAATCCAGAGCGTCTGCAGGCAATCGCCGACGGGATAGAACAGATTGCTGGCTTAGAAGATCCTCTGCACAATGTATTGGAAGACCGCATTCTTTCTTCAGGCATTCACCTTCAGAAGATCACAGTACCAATGGGTGTGATCGGCATCATTTTTGAATCGCGCCCGAATGTTTCTGCGGACTGCACTGCTTTATGTTTCAAAGCAGGAAGTGCATGTATCCTAAAGGGCGGCAAGGATTCCTATCATTCCTGCCAAGCCATAGTGGCGCAGATGAAAACAGCACTTGCTATATATGGCATTGATGAAAACGCTGCGGTTCTTGCTGAAAATCCCACGCATGAAGAAACGCAGGCAATGATGGAAGATCGTTCTTCCGTCGATCTTCTGATCCCACGCGGGAATAAAAAACTAATACAGTCTGTTGTTGAGCATGCCAAAGTTCCTGTTATTGAGACTGGTGCCGGCGTCTGCCATACGTATATCGATGCGAGCGCAGATCTGGATATGGCATTGAAGATCGCCGTCAATGCAAAATGCTCACGGCCTTCTGTATGCAATGCCATGGAAACACTGCTTGTCCATGAAAAAGTTGCCCCGGCATTTCTGCCGCTGCTGGCTAAGGAAATGCAGAAACGAAATGTGATCATTCATGCTGATGAGAAATCGCAGCAGATCATACCAGGACTGAAAACAGCAGATGAAGAGTCATGGTCCACTGAATACAACCGTCTGGAAATGAATCTCAAAATCGTTGGATCCGTTCAGGAAGCCATCGATCATATCGAAAAATACGGGACACATCACAGCGAATGCATTGTTTCAGCTTCACCTGAAAATGTGAAAATTTTTATGGATGGCTGCGACAGCGCCTGTGTCTATCACAATGCCTCCACAAGATTCACAGATGGATTTGAATTCGGACTAGGCGGCGAGATCGGCATCAGCACCCAAAAGCTCCATGCCAGAGGCCCTTTAGGGCTGAAAGAGCTCACAACATATACGTATCATTTAGAAGGAAAAGGAGAAACCAGATGAAGAACAGTAAAAAGTTTCAATTAGGGATCATTGGCTTAGGACATATGG
>JAAYWN010000101.1 GCA_012516665.1 Erysipelotrichaceae bacterium | reverse complement strand
TTCTAACACTTATTTAACCAACCAAGGGCATATAACTCTTGGTTTTATTATCTTCAGCGATGAAGGACAACTACTTTAGCAGCCAAGGGACAACTCACCAAAGCAACCGGTGGTCAAACCGTTAGATCGATAACAACCATCTGATCTAATTTGTCCTTTTTAATTTTGAATGTGACATTCATACTTTCCCCGTTATACATGAATAATTTGCTGTTTGAATATTCACATGCATCCATATCAGAGTCCAATCCCTTTACTTTTTGATGGATTATCCTTACATTAGCAATTTTGTCGAATCTGAAGACCATGAAACCAGGAAATTTTCCTCCAGTGATAATCAAATATGCTTGAGATAATTGATAAGCAATATATCTTGGCTCTACTATAATTGGCTTTTTATTCTTAATGTGCATTTTCATATCAGCACCATAATGCATATAGTCGAACGATACTTTATAACCATGTGCAATTGCATCATATACAGTTGTCATGTTCTTCATGAACTGCGGATTATCAATTTTTCTTGGGTTAGGATGGTAGATAATGGACTGATATTCTGCTTTGTAGAATCGTGATCCGGTTCCTTGAAGTTTTTTAATCAAAGCATCGCTACTTTCTGCTGTTAAAAAAGGAGATGCATGTATACAGTTGCACAAAATAAACTGTTCCGTTTTAGTAAGAAGATGATCAATCAATGCATATCCTTTATCACTAGGTGAATAAACGATTGGATAGTCATATTCTTTTAACATGTTAATGTTTCGGCCAACAGCGTGTCGTTCTGTATATATGCCATAGATAAAACTCAGTTCAGACATTAGTGAAGCCATCTGTATTGAATGATTCTCGTCAGTTTCGTTTGTTAATACTTGTAGGATTGCGTGAGAAGCTAGTTGTTTTTCCATATGAAACCCCCGATTTCAATATGTAAAAAGGTATTGTTCCTATTCAAACAGCAAATAGAATCAATACCTTTCGTATTTTCTAATTATATGAAGCATGCCGTTTGAAACTGGATGTTATTTGTTGTACTTAACGATGTCGCTGATTTCGCAATCCAATAATTTGCATAGTCTGTCGACTGTGTAGAGGCTGATGAATCGGCCTTTTTTTATACAGTCGATAGTCCCTTTAGATATCCCCATCTTCTCTAATGAGTATTGAGAAATCTTCTTTTTCTTTGGGGCTTCATCAGGAAGTGTGGGTAAAAATGAGTCTTTGATATGGTAACTGGACAGAGATATCTGAGCATCTCAACATGATCATATCAAGCAAGTTATCAATGTTCCTGAAACCGTATGCCATACGGACAGTCAACTTGATCTTGTTGTTCGTTGATTCTATCCGTGCATTTGAAAGATGGTATCTGGCAGTATTGATGATTGCTTCATAATGTCTCCTGATCTTCTTCTGCAGTTCATAGATTGGCTTGATCTGTGAATGTGATGCCTTCCACAGCCAGTCCTTCAATGATCCCTCGAGTTCTTCCAGGGGAATGTGGATCAGTGTCCGCAGGTATTCCTTCAGCTGGTATGCTTTATACAGTTTCTTATCTGTCTTGGCAATGAACTGAAGCTGTGCTTCCTGCCTGGCTGTCAGGTTCTCAGGGGCCTTTCCAAGAGCGAACTTCGTGTTCTTGATCTGGTCAGCCGTCCTGTCCTTCTCTTCACCTTTCTTTGGCCTCCCGCGGCCCTTCTTTGACTCATAAGTGTTTGCACGTGCACGCTGCCATGCCTCTGTGCGCACTTCGTCGATTGCCACCTGTGCCCATTCCACCATGTGATAGCTGTCAAGGCATCTGGCAGCCTGTGGGATATATTCTTCCATCGTCTCGCTGATCCATCTGGCACCATCAGCTGTGACGCATTCAATCGATGCACGCTGTTCTTCACTGAGCTGTTCAAAGAACACCCTCAGTACTGCTTTACCGTGTCTGTCGTGTACCCAGATGACACTGTTGGTGTCATGGTCAACGATCACGGTAATATACTTGTGGCCTTTCTTATAGCTCGTCTCATCGATGCCGATATGCTTCAGGCCATTGAACCGATGTTCTGGATATGGATCTGCATCTTTCCTGTATCGGGAGATGATCGGACCGATCGTGTTCCAGGCAATGCGCATATAGGAAGACACTGCTGTCTTGGAGAGGTTCATTGTCATCCAGGCAACCGTATTCTCAAAGTCCCTCGTGAAAGATGAATGATGGCGTGCCCATGGCACATATTCTGTAAGTATGCCGTGCTCTGCACATTCGATCCTGTGCACCGGTGCCTCGATAAATACCTATGTATATCCCATGTCCAGTGATCTCCATGTATGTGTCTCAAGAGAATCATAGTATGGGCACTTCTTCTGGCATACTGGGCACCGGCACTGCTGTCCCTTTGTAGGATGTGCAAAGAGAGTGAATTCATCATCTTCCGGACAATATTTATAAGAATC
>JAAYWN010000100.1 GCA_012516665.1 Erysipelotrichaceae bacterium | reverse complement strand
ATCTCTGCAGTGAGATTTGCAAACTTCCGATTCCCATTGACCTTCATGAAGCATATGCTGAGTTATAGTTCTGCTTGGATACATGAACAGGGTACTCACAAAATCGCTTAGGCTATATCAGTCATTTGATTGAACATAGCGTTTTTTATAAAGGAGGTCTTATGATTCAGATGGTTACAGTTTCATCTTTGAGCATCGGCAATCTGATCAGCAGTTTCCCAGGCGGCATTGCACAGGGCCTGATCTGGGGCATCATGGCATTGGGCGTCTACATTACCTTCCGTATGCTTGATATAGCGGATCTGACTGTAGATGGTTCGTTTACGACCGGCGGTGCAGTAGCAGCGATGGCAATCCTGGGAGGCATGAATCCTTGGCTTGCCCTGCTCTTAGCCTTCTTGGCTGGCCTGTGTGCCGGTACAGTGACCGGTCTATTGCATACACTGCTTGGCATTCCTGCCATTCTTGCCGGTATCCTGACACAGTTTGCTTTGTATTCGATCAATTTGGCTGTTATGGGCTTTGCTTCAAATAAAGCTATTGGTGTTGATACCTATGCTCTGTCCATTTCATCACGCTATATTGTATTGGCCATTCTGACAGGGGCCGTCATTGCCCTCGTCCTGATTGGTCTTCTGTATTGGTACTTCGGAACAGAGTCTGGTTCTGCCATGCGCGCAACCGGGAATAATCCGGAAATGTCCAAAGCCCAGGGCATCAATATCAATATCATGAAAGTATTTGGACTTGCTCTTTCCAATGGCGTTGTCGCTTTTGCCGGTGCTCTGATGGCACAGTATCAGGGCTTTGCAGACATCAATATGGGACGCGGTTCGATCGTGATCGGTCTGGCTGCCGTTATTATCGGAGAAGTCATCGGCGAAGCAATCCTAGGGAAACATCAGAATTTTGCCGGACGTCTTTCCTTTGTGGTCGCCGGCGGTGTCCTTTATTATCTGGTCGTCTGTGTTGTCTTATGGCTGCATTTGAATTCAAACATGCTGAAACTTTTCACAGCCATCATCGTTGCGGTCTTCTTAGCTGTCCCATACCTGCGCAATCAATCGAAAGCATCCTTCAAACGAGCTAAAAAGAACGCTTCTAAGGAGGTGCAGTAAGATGAAGATGCTGGAACTGAAACACGTCAGCAAAACATTTAACATTGGTACGATCAATGAAAAATCAGCTTTAAAAGATCTTTCTCTCACAATGAATGAAGGAGATTTTGTGACCGTCATCGGCGGCAACGGTGCAGGCAAATCAACCATGCTGAATGCGATTGCCGGCGTCTGGCCGATTGATACAGGTTCGATCGTGATCAATGGGCAGGAAGTCACTGGTCTAGCTGACTTTCAGCGAGCATATTTGATCGGGCGCGTCTTCCAGGATCCAATGATGGGCACTGCTCCGGATATGCAGATTGCAGAAAATCTAGCCTTAGCAGCCCGGCGAGGAAAACACAGAACGCTGCGCTGGGGCGTCACTGCCAAAGAAAAAGAAGAATACCGCAGTATGCTGGCAGACCTGCATCTCGGCTTAGAAGATCGTCTGACCCAGAAAGTCGGCCTGCTTTCCGGCGGCCAGCGTCAGGCACTTACCCTGCTGATGGCTTCTCTGCAGAAGCCAAAGCTTCTTCTGCTGGATGAACATACCGCTGCCCTGGATCCAAAGACAGCTGCCAATGTTCTGGACACAACGCGTACGATTGTACAGCACGAGCACTTGACTGCACTGATGGTCACGCACAATATGAAAGACGCAATTGCGACCGGCAATCGGCTGATCATGATGCATGAAGGAAAGATCATTTTTGAAGTTCAGGGCGAGGAAAAAAAGAAACTGACGGTCGATGATCTGATGCGTCAGTTCCAAACTGCTGCCGGTGAAGAATTTGCTGATGATCAGTCTCTGCTGAACCAATGAAGCCTCTTAGGAAGCTTCATTTTTTATTGGAATGGATCCTTCTGAGCAAAAGAAGCTTGGATCCTAGACACCAGTGTTGTCTCTCTTGGATGAATATCTATTGTTTCAATGCCCCGTTCAAACGCATTGAGATCGCCTAAAAGGACCAATGATCTGCGTGCACGTGTCACAGCAGTATAAATCAGTTTTCTCTGCAGCATATGAATATGGGCCCGGCTGAATGGCATAATAACGATCGGATATTCTGATCCCTGCGATTTATGAATGCTGATGCAATAGGCCAAGGTAATATTCAGCCAGCTGTCCTGATTGTATTCAATATGCTTATCCTGAAAATCTACTACAAGCGTTGTTTTATGATCTTCGCTTTCCTTGCTTGGAATGATCTCGATCAAACGGCCGATATCTCCATTGTATACATCATCATCCGGCTGGTTTTTCAGCTGCAGGATCTTGTCTCCTTCACGGAAAACTGTATATCCTATCCGGATCTCTTTTTTATCTTCCTGCACAGGATTGAAGCATTCCTGCAAAGCATGGTTCAGGACATCAATGCCTGCTGCACCGCTGTACATCGGTGAAAGAACCTGAATATCATCGAGCGCATATCCCTTTTGTATCGCACTGCTGACGACATTCAGAACATTCTTTTTGATCTCATAGTCAGGACAGGAAAAGAACACAAGATCATTGGCATAGTCTTCCAAATGCACACATCCCTGATTGATGGCATGTGCCAGAGCGATAACATCGGATCCGGATTTCTGACGATAGATATGATCAAGGCGGATCACCGGGAATTCCTTGCTTGCGATCAAATCGCGCAGGACACAGCCAGGACCGACCGATGGAAGCTGATCTTCATCACCAATGATGCATATCTTTTTAACATTCCGGCAGGCCTTCAGAAGACTGCTGAAAAGATATGCATCTACCATTGAGAATTCATCAACGATTAAAAGATCCGCATCAATCGGATTTTCTTCATTTCTGGCAAAAAGATTAGATTCCAGATCCCATTGCAGCAGACTGTGTATCGTTGCAGCTGAACTTCCCGTCAATTCTGCCAGTCTTTTGGCAGCTCTTCCTGTCGGTGCAGAACACACTACAGAAGCTGATGGATAAAGCAAACGGAACAATGTCACCATCGCTCTGACCACAGTCGTCTTGCCCGTTCCCGGTCCACCGGTCATGATCGTGATCGGGCCTTCAAAGAATGTTTCAATGGCCTTGATCTGGAGCGGATCATAGGAGATCTGTACATCTTTCTCCATAGCTTCCAAATACTTTTTCACTAATACATTGTCTACCTTTTCAAGATCTTCATATGGAAAACGCGAAAGAAAATCTGCTGCATATCTTTCGGCATCATACTGTGAATTTGCATAAATACGATTCTCTTCTTGGATGAGCGTTCTCTTCATAACAGCCTGCGATAAAAGATCAGCAAAATCACCGATACCTCCCGTCTTCTTCAAAAAGCGCTGTTCCAATGCTTCCAGACGGACATAGCTGTCGCCGCTGGCCATGCACATATCCATAGTCAAAGCGATCAAATACGCATACAGCCGCCGTTCGTCATCTTTTGCAAACCCTAGAGACATGGCAATCTTATCTGCTGTCGCAAAACCGAAGCCGTCACATTCTTCAATGACGCGATATGGATTTTCTTTTACTTTCTTCAGAGCATCTTTGCCATACGTCTGATTCAGCCGCACTAGATTCCTGATGCCGATGCCATGTACATTTAAAAAACGGATCAATTCTTCCATGCCTTCATTTTCCTGCTGAATGCCCTCTTTAATAGCCGCAATATTCTTTGCGCTGAGACCGGGGACCGTTTGCAGGACTTCCGTATCTTCCTTGATCATGGCAAGACAGTCCTCGCCCAAAGCATCGACCACCTTTTCAGCAGTCTTTTTTCCTACCCCAGTAAATTGTGCACCGGAAAGATACCGCACGATGCCATCTTTCTCATTCGGCAGCGGAAGTTCATAAGTCTCTATCTGGAACTGCATGCCAAAACGCGGATGCTCAACATATTTTCCGAAAATATCATATAAGAGATCCATCTGTGGATCAGGCATCATGCCAGTGACAGTAATCTGTTTTTCCTGTTCATCATTAATACGAAACTTAGCGACCGTATAGTAGGTAGCTTCATTGTGATAAATAATGTGCGTGATCTTGCCATTGAGCTTTGTGACGCTGTTCTCCATAGTCCCTCTTTCTTTATAATAAAGCAGAAACGCCGATCAGATTGAAACATGCATGAATGATAATGGATGTCCAGATGCTGTCAGTTCTGCTGAAAGCATAAGCCAATATGATCCCTGAAGATCCATAATCAATCAAATAAAGAAGATTCAACCAGTTTCCGCTGGTCATAGATGCAATGATATGCATGGTGCCAAATATAATTCCAGAAATCAGCGCTCCGGTCCAAATACCCTTTTTCTCAGCAATCGGATTAAAAATGCATCCGCGGAAAATAATTTCTTCAGCAAACGGTGCGATGAGAACTGCATCGAACAGAAAGCCGATACGATCCAGCTGCATCATTGTTTCATTATTGATCTGATTCTCCGCCTGGCCCAGATGCAGCGGTGCAGCAATCAGCACAGCAAATAATGCACTGGCACAAAAAAGCAGGAACAGATAAAAAACACAGCCGGCGGCAGAATGCAGTTTTCTTTGACAGAAATTCTTCCACTGCTCCTTCAGCCAATCGTCTGCGACAAAAACAAAAAGTACCAGCATGACAGCATCGATCAAAGCTGAAACAAGCAGATATCCGCTCTGCCCAAAATGCGGATATACATATTCTGAAAGGAACAAGCGTGATAAGAAGAGATATCCTGCAAAGTATACCAGCAGCAAAAATTTCCTTTTCTTTTTGCTGAGCATCTTATTGTGCATGGAACTCATGATCAATACTTTCCATCAGATCTCTGCCGCCTCGAAAGACCTTTTCAATCTTGCCGCCGCAGACGACCGTATCCTGATCATAGATAACCGCTTCCTGACCAGGTGTAACGCTCCGAATCCCTTCCGGATAGGAACAGGTCACCGTTCCATCATCATTTAGAATAGCTTCAATTTCATTATCTGCCTGACGATAGCGGAATTTTGCATGGCATGATAAAGGGAGCTTTCGATCGGCTAACCAATTAACTCCAGTGACAAGGCACTGATCTGACATCAGCCAGTCCTGATGTGCTTCATCTGTAACATACAGTTCGTTCTTTTCAACATCTTTGCCGATGACGTAGAACGGCCCAATGCCGCCGATATCTAAGCCTTTACGCTGTCCGACCGTGTAATATAGCACGCCCTGATGCCTGCCGACCGTCTTATGATCAGAAATATTGATGATCTTTCCTGGTCTCATCGGCAGATAATTGCTCAGAAATTCTCTGAAATGACGTTCCCCGATAAAACAGATCCCGGTACTGTCTTTTTTGTTTGCAATAGAAAGCTGCAGTTCTTCAGCAATTCTGCGTACTTCCGGCTTATCGATGTTTCCCAAAGGAAATACAACATGATCAAGTACCTCACGGTGGATCTCCGTCAGGAAATATGACTGATCTTTATTGCGGTCATCTGCTTTCATCAATACAGAATGTCCATTCTCTTCGCCCATTTTGGCATAATGACCAGTTGCCAGAGTATCAAAGCCCTTTTCATTTGCAAACTTTACAAAAGAATCAAATTTAATATAGCGATTGCATAGAATATCCGGATTCGGTGTTCTTCCATGCTTGTATTCCTCTAAAAAAACATGGAATACATCATCCCAATACTCTTTGATAAAATCAACGCGCAGCAGAGGAAGGCCAAGCTTTTCCGCTACCGACTGCGCATCTTTGTAGTCCTGTTCCTGCGGACATACAGCATCATCCAGTGTAGGATTCCCTGCAAAATCGTCATTTGCCATCGAATCCCAATTTCTCATAAAAGCACAGGTCACATCATATCCCTGCTCTTTTAATATATATGCAGCAACTGCTGAATCTACCCCACCTGACAGACCAATTAATATTTTCTTTTTCATAACAGTTCTCATTATACCCTAATACGCAAAAAGAAGCTTTACGCTTCTTTTCCCTTTTCTTCATGATGTACCTGTCCGCATGCTTTGAAATTCGGGCAGTCCAAGGAACAGTTGTCTGAAGCCAGCTGACGAAGTTCCTTCGGCACAAATACACCAATCTCTTCTTCATCATAGCCAACCTGGAAGCTCGTCTCATTGAGAATGATCGGTCTTTTCAGGATACTTGGATTCTTCTTAATGAACTGGATCAGTTCATCTGTCTTCATGGAATCAATATCGACACCTGATTCCTGAATGATCTTTGATCTCTTTGAGATGATATCATCAGAACCGTTTTCACTTCTCATGAGAAGATGTTTGATCTCATTGTCATTCAGCAGTGTCTTGAAAATATTCTTTTCGACATACTGCAGATCACGATCCTTCAGCCATTGTTTCACTTTACGGCAGCTTGCACATCCTGGAGATGTATAAATAACAATCATATATCGCCTCCTGCAAAATAATTATAGCACGTTCGTCAATCTCTCAAGAAGTGTTGAAATTCTTTTTAAAACATCATAGAATAAGCTTATCAATTGGCAGGTGCAATGCATTTGAATGTTTGTAAGAGAGATGGCGTACGGTGAAAGCCATTAACTGAAAAATGCTTCTTCTTGGAGCCTGCAGATTCAATTGGCGGACAGACCGTTATCCTGAAAGCGATTCTCTTTACACCAGAGAATAAGATGGGTGGTACCGCGCATGATTCAGTCTCTTTGCGTCCCTTCATAAGAAGGGACTTTTATTTTAGGAGGAATGATCATGAAAAGAATGCTGTCAGGAATCAAGCCTACAGGTCAGCTGCACTTAGGAAACTATATCGGTGCTCTGCGCCATTTTGTAGATTACCAGGATGAATACGATGTCTTTGCCTTCATTGCAAATCTGCACTGCATTACAGTGCCCCAGGATCCGAAAGAACTGAAAAAAAATCTGCGTGACTGTGTTGCCCTGTATCTAGCATGCGGGCTGGATCCAAGCAAAGCAACAATATTTCTGCAGACGGATGTCAAAGAGCACGCTCAGCTTGGCTATATCATGAACTGTCATACCTACATGGGAGAATTGAATAGGATGACACAATTTAAGGATAAGCAGTCCAAAGGAGAGAAAAATCTATCCGGCGGTCTATATACCTATCCGGCCCTGATGGCCGCAGATATTCTGCTGTATTCGCCTGACTATGTACCGGTCGGTGAGGATCAGAAGCAGCATGTAGAACTGACCAGAGACGTAGCTATCAGAATGAATCACCGCTATGGAGATCTCTTTAAAATTCCAGAGCCTTTGGTCGCTAAGGTCGGTGCGAGGATCATGTCCCTCTCTGATCCATCAAAAAAGATGTCAAAATCCGATGCAACAAACAAAGGCTGCATCTATCTGCTGGATGATCTGAAAACTGCCAGAAAAAAGGTCATGTCTGCCGTCACGGACAATCTTGCCCATGTGCATTACGATCCGGAGAATCAGCCTGGCGTATCCAATCTGATGCAGATCTATTCTTCGCTCAATCATGAAAGACCTTTTGCAGATATTGAAAAAGAATTTGAAGGCAAAGGATACGGTGATTTCAAAAAAGCTGTCGCTGACAGTGTCTGTGCTCTCTTAGAAGAAATTCAGAATAAATACAATGAAATACAGACAAGCGGCATCATTGAAAAAACTTTAAAAGATGGAGCTGCCAAAGCAAGTGTGATTGCTGAAAAAGAACTGGATAAGGTACAGGAAGCAATCGGCATGGAGATCATCTAAAAAACGGCAATGCCGTTTTTTTTAGATATGCAGTATATTGGTCGCTACGGTAAAGTAAATGATCAAAGACAGCGCATCAATAATTGTCGTTAATACAGGTGAAGCAACGACTGCCGGATCAAGGCCGATCTTCTGAACAAGCAGCACCAATGTACAGGCAATCAGCTTTGAAAAGAAGACAGCACAGATGACCGTAATGCATACGACCGCTGCTACCTGAACACTGACAGCATCAAAGAATATACATTTGCAGAAAATTGCTGCTGCTAAAGTAATGCCGCACAGCAGTCCTACCCGCATCTCTTTCCAAACAACTTTAAAGAAATCGCTGAAATGGACCTCTTCCAAAGAAAGTCCGCGCACGACTTCAACAGATGCCTGGCTTCCCGCATTGCCGCCAGTATCCATCAGCATCGGAATATATGCAGTCAGAATGACTACTTTGCTTAACGCAGATTCAAAACCGGTAATGATCTTGCCGGTAAAAGTAGCTGAGATCATCAGCAGAAGCAGCCAGGGAATCCTTTTTTTCCATGTATCAAAGACACCATTTTTTAAATATGGTTTATCCGATGGAATAATGGCATTCATGCGGTCAATATCTTCGGTCGCTTCCTGCTCCATGATATCCATGACATCATCTACCGTAATGATCCCAACCATGCGATTCTCGTGATCAACTACCGGCAATGCTGTAAAATCATATTTTTTAAATATCTGAGCAACATGTTCCTGATCGGTAGAAGTATTGCATGATACAACATCTTCATGCATGATATCGCCAATCTTTTCATTGCGCTGATTCAAGATCAGATAGCGCAATGCAACCGTACCAACTAGTTTTCTAGTATCGCTCAGTACATAGCATATATTGATCGTCTCCGAATCCATGCCTATCTGCCGCAGTCTTGCCATCGCATCATCTACGGTCATATCCGGACGCAGATCCACGAATTCTACCGTCATGACAGAACCGGCTGAATCATCTGGATACTGCAGAAGATGATTGATATCTTTGCGCGTATCCGGACGTGCATTGGCTAAAATCTTTTTTACGACACTGGCTGGCATTTCTTCCAGCAGGTCTGCCGCATCATCTGTATACAGATTATCGATGACGATCCCGGCTTCCTTTTCTGACAGGGACGTAATAATGTACTGCTGTGAGTCTGTTTCCAGCTGCGAAAAAACATCTGCAGCCAGATTCTTAGGGAAAAGGCGGAACATTTTAAGCATGTCCTCATCTTCCATTTTTTCCATGATTGCGGCCAGATCGCTTTCGTTCATATTCTGCGCCATGCCGCGAAGTGCTGTGAATTTCTTTTCTTTTAAAAGCACTCGAAAAGTTTCAAGAGCCTTTTCGTCTTTTTCTTCCATCGCAATTCTCCTCAAATATGATCCTTAATGAAATTCTGCCGCACAATCGTGGGCCGCTGATCTGACTTATATTGTCAGTGTCACTCATTAGAACCACCTCCTTCGAATTACGAAACTTCTATTATCATAAAGGCTTTGCCCCTTCGATGCAATTGAAATAATAAAAAACCGCTTCAATCAAGCGGCTTCTGATAATAATTTCCTACAACTCTTTCAACATTGTTCACAGTAATAAAAGCATGATGATCTACCATATGGATCGTTTCAATAACATCTCTCATCTGATAGGTATTGATCGTGATCAAAAGCAGTGAATGTCCTTTGTGACTGTACTCTCCTTCGCATGGAATCCTTGTAATGCCATGACGGCAGGTATGGAAAACTGCATTGCTGATCTCATCAGGATAATCCGTCACACATTGAATGCGTGTTGTCTTATAGCGCTGATGCATCGAGTTGACTACTTCTTTGGAAACATACTGAAAGATGATCGAATACAATGCTTGATTCCAGCCGAACTTCAAGCCGGCAATGAACAGGACGACTGCATTTCCCGCAAAAATATAATTCCATGTCGGACGATTAAAATGTACTGATAAATCAATGGCAATAAAATCAGAACCGCCGGAACTTGCATTGTTGCGCAGCGCAATGCCAATTGCAAAGCCATTGATCAGACCGCCGAAGACAGAGATCAGCAGCGGATCAGAAGTGATCTCATAGTACGGCAGCATCGATGTGAACAGTGACGTCATTGAAAACCAAAGAACACTGTAAACAACAAACTTATGCCCAATGACTTTCCAGACAATGAGCGTTGTAATAATATTCATGCCAAAGTAAATAACAGAAAAAGAAATTGTAAATGGCAGGATCTCCGTGGAAACAAGTGAAAGCAGACGGGCAATGCCGGCATAGCCGCCTGGGAAAAGATTCCCTGAATGAACAAAGATATTCATCCCTGCTGCATAAATAAAAGAAGAAAAAATAATCATCGGAATCATGAAACAATCTTCTTTTTTAAATATGATCTTATTTGTTTTTCCTTTTGTTTCCATATCAGCTCCTAAAAACCAGCTCACTGATAATAGCACCTTTATGTATTTTTTTCAGCAGTTCCATTAATTTTCTGCAGAAACATATGACATCTTTTGATCTGAAGTCCAATGGTATGACTGCTGCAGTTCAAAGCAATGCGCATGCCATTGTCGAACAATACTTCGCATTGATTGAAGGGTGCGGAAAAAGCTTTTACAACATGAAAATATGAGATCCATATACATTCTTTGTTTTTCTTGCTCAAAGTTGGAAACCACAGTTCCTGTGGTTCTTCAGAGACAAGCACAGCCGCTTTCTGTCGGCTTCCGGTCAAATAACGAAAGGACTCTTCCCGTCCTGATAAAGAAGAGCCATGCATCAGACATTCTTCAGCCAAGGCTTTTTCAGGCCGCTGAGAGATGATTGTTTCTCTGCCTTCTGCATCTACAGAGATCATGCCTTTTGCGATGCCTTTCAGGATATATGCCTTCATCCGCAGATTCCTTTGCTGCAGCTATCATTATTGTCATCTTTTTCATCTTCACTGCAAAGTACTTCCAGAGCCCGCGTATCCAAAGCATTGCATTCAATCTCGATCAGGGCATGATGCAGAAGTTCTTTGACTCCAACAACAGATCTTGTCGGAAAGCAGTTATGGAAAAAAGAGGCATACACTTCATTCATTGCATCATATTGAGTGATGTCCGTCATATAGACCGTCATATGCATAATATGATCTGTGCCCAATTCATATTTCTGCAGAGCAGCAATAACATTTTTCATCACCTGTTCTGTCTGTGATCTTATGTTCATATCTGCCAATTTTGAAGTTGCAGGATCAATAGGATACTGTCCGCCGATCCAAATAAAATCGCCCAGACGAATACCGTCGGAGGATGGCACATGCATTTTATTTTCATTCAGATCTACACATTCCTTCAGCATATCTTCTCCTCCTTCATTCATCGTTCAGAATATCTGTGCCTTCTTCTTCATCACTGATGTCATCATATAAACTGTAAAAGCTCTCTTCATGCCGGCGCAATTTTATACTATGGTGCAGATCAGATACAGCATAGAGCGCATAGGCCCCTGCTGCTGCAAATGCAATCATTACCGCTAAAGACAGAAGATCGCTTACCGTTTCCAGCATCTTATATACCCTCTTTATGCTCATTATAAACAAGCATATTATTTCTGTCCACGTTCATGCACCTGCGCAAGAAAATCAGGTCCTTTACGGGTCTTTGGAACTTGGCATAATTGAGAATTGACAGGAACGGCTTGACAGCCGCTTTTTTAATGTCAAATTGTCTGAAAATATTTGTAATATAATGTAGCACTATGTAATACATGTGCTATAATAGATGTGGGAGGTACT
>JAAYWN010000196.1 GCA_012516665.1 Erysipelotrichaceae bacterium | reverse complement strand
TTGATGTTCTCCTTTTCAAAGAACACCGGCACATTCTTCTCTTTGAGCTTGCGGACCGTCTTCAGACAGTCCAGGGTATTTCTTGCAAATCGAGAAATGGACTTTGTGATGATCATGTGAATCTTGCCGTCCTGAGCGTCCTGCACCATCTGGTTGAACTGCTCTCGCTTCTTTGTGTTGGTAGCGCTGATTCCTTCATCAGCATAGATGCCTGCGAACTCCCACTCCTTATTTCCTTTGATGTATTTGGTAAAGTGTTCGATCTGAGCATCGCAGCTTGTTTCCTGCTCCTCTGTATCTGTAGATACTCGGCAGTAGGCAGCTACACGCAGCTTCTTTATCTCTTCCGGTGCAGCAAGGTTTCTTCTGCGGCGCCTTGCTGGAATCACCGTCACTTTCATTTCTGACATGTTCTTACTCCTTCTCCTGAATCAGGCTGTATATGTACTGAGCTTCGCGGAATGGATCTTCGTAATGATGATCCGCTTCCTTAAGCGTGAACCTTGTTGCTGCCCCTGGTCTGTCGGTGCTGTATGCCTTACGGTTCTTTTCTGATTTTCGTTTTTTTCTGGATGCCGCTACTTTGTCAAACAGGTCCGCCTCCACAATCTTCGGATAAAGCCCGGTGCCTTTGTAACGCTCGTCTGCGAGGATATTTGAAATCCCGATGTGATTTCGGTTGATGCCGGTCTTCCTGCCGATTGCTCTTAATGACTCACCGGAAAGATAAAGATTGAAAGCCTGACTGACTTTTTCTGCTTCGTCCGGAAGGATGCATGGCATCCCGTCTTTAAATTCGTAACCGTAAGGTATGCTTCTCATTTCAGCTTCACCTCCTCATGAAACTCCAATCCGCATTTCAGTTTGAAGCTGATGTCTGTTCTCGAATGCACGATTGCAGTCTCTACCATGCTTTCAAATGCTTCTTTATTGAATTCTGTGCTGATCGTTAAGTGATCGATAAGCTGTACCAGACGGATCGCTTCTGCATTGCTCTTGTACCCTTCTGTAAGCCGCATGGCCAGCATGCTCTTTTCTGTATTCAGCTCCAGCCTCTTTGCTTTTATTTCCGCCTGAGCATTCATAAACGCCCCTGCATCCAGAACACCGCTTGCAGCCAGGTTTGATATGGCTGCGTCCTTCTTAGCATTCTGATCCAACTCCTCTTCAATTTCTGCAAGCCTATCACTGATCCCTCCCGCATCAATGTTCTTCACTGTCTTCAGGAAAGGATCTAGGAGTTTCTTCTTTGAAAAGATCAGCTTGTTCAGCATAGTCGTAAAAGCTGCTTCAATGCATTCCTGCGGTATAGCTTTCAGACTGCAGGAGTTTTTATCGAGTATGTGACCGCTGCAAGCCCATGCTTCATACCTGTTACTCACCCGCCCGTTGATGTATTTATGCTTTAGATAGCTACCGCACTCCCCGCACTTGAGCTTATGCGTAAAAGGATAGCGGGCATTGTACTTCTCTGACCCAACATCGACATTCTTGTCTATGCATCGCTGATCAATCAAGTCCTGCACCCGTTCATAATCTTCCCGGCTGATGATCGGCTCGTGATGATTCTCGACGTAGTACTGGTCAACTTCACCTTTATTCGTCTTCTTCACGAAGCTTTCTGTGGTATACGTCTTCTGGTAAAGGCAGTCTCCAATATACCGTTCGTTTCTAAGGATTCCCTTCACGGATCCCAGGTACCATTTTTTATTGCCCGGTGAAGGAATGCTTTTTTCATTCAGTTCCTGTGCAAGCTTGTAGCTTCCAGCACCAGCGAGTGTCCTCTTGAAAATAAATTGAACAATCTCCGCCTGTTCCTCGTTAATCACAAGCGTTCCATCCTTCGTATCGTATCCATATGGTGCCATTCCCTGTTTAAAGGTTCCGGCCTGCATCCTTTTTATGACTCCCCACTTTTCATTAGAAGAAATGGACTGCGATTCCGCTTCAGCTATGCTGGAAAGAATAGTCAGAAGGAACTCGTCATTCATTGTCTTTGTGTTGATGTTTTCCTTTTCGAAGTAAATGCCTATTCCAAGGCCAAGGAGCTCTCTAACCATCGAAAGACAGTCAATCTTGTTTCTTGAGAATCGACTGATCGATTTTGTAAGGATGAAGTCGATCTTGCCTTCCCTGCAGTCTTCGAGCATCCGAAGAAGATCAGCTCTAAGCTCCTTCTTGGTTCCGGTGATGCCTTCGTCGTAATAGAGCCCTGCAAACTCCCAGTCATCATGTTCTTTTATGTACTCTTCATAATGACTGCGCTGAGTCTTCAGGCTTTCAAGCTGCTCGTCCTTTCCTGTCGAAACGCGGCAGTAAGCAGCTACTCTTGTTTTATGTACTTCTTTGCTTTGTGTCGGTTCAATTTTTGTGATCCGTTTCACTGTTTCAGCCTCCTTTCGTCAGGTGACATATTCGCTCTAAAGCCCTGTACTATCAACGAATTTCAGGCATTATCTCTGCTAAATGAGGTACGTATTTTTCACGAAAATCCGCCTCTAATTTGTTGAATTCTGTCTTTGAAATTCTACCTTCACTAAACAGCCTTTCGATCATTCGATGTGCCAGTGAGTACTGGTATTCATGCTTTAAATCCTCCACTGTCGGTGAGTAAGGCA
>JAAYWN010000099.1 GCA_012516665.1 Erysipelotrichaceae bacterium | reverse complement strand
CGGCATCTCCATCACTTAAGCAGCCATCTAACGGAGATGTCGCCAAACATAGAGCTAGATAGCTGCTTAAGTGTTTCTATATTTGGCTATACCATTATATCAAGCACTGAATTTATCCACAAAATTGTTTACTGTTCGATTATTTAATATTTTCTGATCATGAAACGGCCTGTGTCTTTTTATGGTAATTGGCATTCAGGATGGAACGCATTTCATCCATGAAGACAAGATCCAATTCGCCGGCTGATTCCTGTACATCGACAATGTCGACCTTGGTGCTGTTTGCTGGAAACAGAGTATCGACCGTAATTCTTACAGAGGAACCTTCTTCTGTTTCAACGACGAGCTTGCCGCGTTCACTGTTGACATGCCGGATTGTCATTCCCAGGGAATCAACCACATCATAGATGACATTCAGGATCGTACTGCGATCGTAAAGAAAAATAGCTTTTTGTATGGAGCAGTCCATTGTATTCTCCTTTTTATCTCACCATATAGGCTATTTTGTTCTTAAGTCATTATTAACATAGAGCAGAATTCGTCTGCCTGAAAGGATAGTTTTGGGATAGGTGAACTGATTTGGTCATGTTTCTTTGAAAAACCGTCCTCAGTGGTCCAATTATTTAATATAATACAGGCAAGGGGAGGGAGATAGATGAAGAACAGGAATGCATTGGCAGTATGTGCTTTGATCGGCATTTGTTTCTTATTGACTGGGTCCGAGTATATTTCCTGGTGGCTGTATGGCCTGCCGCGTTTCTTCGGTGATACGGCCGTGGATCTTCTTTCGGAAGGCGCTGGTTATCTCTTTCAGGTAGCGGGCCTTCTTCTGTTTGCTTTCTTTGTGAAAAAGAAGGCAGAAAAGGCATTGGATAAGAAGATCTTTGCCTGTCTGCTTTTGCTGGATGCAGCTTTTACATCATTGAGCATGTTTGCTTTCTCAGTTTTTTCATGTGTCTTGTTCGGGATGGCAATGAATCTTCTTCATGGTGCCATCGCCGGCTATTATCTGACTCGCTTGGCCCAGCATGTGCCTCAGCAGAGCTGCGGTATGGTCTTTGGTCTTGCCTATGCCTTTGGCAGCGTGGGCTCTTGGCTTCTTTCTCTTCTCTTCGGCGTTTCTTTCCTGGCCTCTCCGTATATTATTCCTATCTATGTGCTCCTGTCTGTTCTGGTCCTGTGGATCGATGTAAAAGAAATACCGGTGATCACCGAAGATGATGAAACCGCAGATGCTTTCCACTTCAGCCAGACAATTCTGCCATTGGCAGGCATCGTTGTTATTTTATTGTCCTTAACAAAGGGCCTTGGCTTCTATTTCCCTGTATCTGATCAGATCAGCGGGAATGTCAGTGCCTTATTTGCCCGAGCGTTTTATGCTTTTGGCTTGATCTTGGCTGGACACATCAATGACCAGAATCGCAAGTATGGTGCGATCTGCTGTCTATGTGCTCTGGTCTTTCCTTTTATTTCTTTTGCCTTCATACAGGAAGCTTCCATTCAGGTCTTCCTGTGGATCATGGCGTATGTCTTCTTTGGCTTCTTTTCAGTCTATCGCGCGGTCACCTTTGTGGATTTTGCTAAGAAAAAGCAAAGCCTGCTATGGCTGGCTGGCTTTGGTCTGATGTATGGCCGGATCGGCGATGCGCTCAGTGCTTTCGGCGGCGTCCTGCTGGGAAATAGTTCTGTCTGTCTGATCCTGATTACGGCACTCTTGTTCGTTCTGACGATCCTGCTGTTCTTCCGTTTCTACAATCGCACCTATGCATCTGCGATGCCGCCGGAAAAGAATATGGAAACTCTGCTGTATGATTTTGAAGAGAATTATCATTTATCGGCGCGTGAGATCGAAGTGTTCCAGCTGATTATCAGCGGACGTTCCAATTCGGAAATTGCGGCTGATCTGTATATTGCGGACAGTACCGTAAAGTTCCATGTAAAGAATATTCTTAAAAAAGCAGAGTGCTCCAATCGAACAGAACTGATCGCAAAATTCAAGAAAGAATCATAAGGTCACAGAATGTATATCGTCTGTGATCTTTTTATATCCTGAGCATTTTCATTGTGCCGCATTATGCGTTGGTGTAATTTGTGGACAGATAGAAATATATGGAAAGCCGATCATATGAAAAAGAAGATGATATGGATCGCAGCGATCATGATGAATTTCATTCCTGCTGGCTGTACAGCGGATGTATCGCAGGTGAAAATGACATCTGAAAAGACAAAGGAGGCATCAATTATGACGGGAGAAGGATTTGATGGAACATATGTAAAAAAAGATGGGGAAGCAGTGATCTATCTTGCCGGAGGATGTTTCTGGGGCATGGAAAAACTGATACAGTCGCTGCCTGGTGTGAAAAGTGCCGTCAGCGGCTATGCCAACGGCACCAGTGAAACAGTCCCGACGTATCAGCTTGTATGTACTGGAGGCACAGGCTTTAAAGAGACGGTGCGGGCAGTATATGATCCTGCGATCATTTCACTGGCGCAGATCCTGCAGGCATATTTTCTGGTGATCGATCCGACTGTAGCGAGCCGCCAGGGCAATGATGTCGGGCTGCAGTATCAGACAGGGATCTACTATAACGATGCGGAAAGTGAAGAAATGGCAGAAAGGATCATCGCAGCTGAAGAAAAGAAGTATCAGGTCTTTGCCGTAGAACATGAGCCGCTGGTGAATTTCTATGATGCGGAAGCCTATCATCAGGATTATCTGACAAAGAATCCGCAGGGATACTGTCATATTCCGGCCGTGGAAATTGAAAAAGTAGCAGCTTTGATCAAAGCGGAAGAAGGATATGAAAAGCCAAGCGATGAGGAGCTGAAACAAAGCCTGAGCGAGGAACAGTATAATGTAACACAGCATGGTGATACGGAACAGCCGTATACCAATGCATACAATGACACTTTTGAAGCAGGTATTTACGTGGATGTAACAACGGGGCAGCCTTTATTCCGTTCCAGCGATAAATATGCCGGCAGCTGCGGATGGCCAAGTTTTTCGGCTCCGATATATGAAGGGGTGCTTCGCTTTTCGGCCGACAGTTCGCACAATATGGATCGTACGGAAGTCAGGAGCGATGCGGGCAATGCCCATCTGGGCCATATCTTTACAGAGGATCCAGAGTCGCCGAATGGCATCAGGTACTGTATCAACAGTGCTTCTCTGCGCTTCATTCCAAAAAGTGAGATGGCGGTGAAAGGATATGGACCGTATCTGATCCTTCTGCCGGAAGAATAAAAAATCATGACAGCAGGTGCATTCTCAGCAGGAATCTCTGCTGTTTTCATGTTATTGTATTCGTAAGTATATTGCTTTATAAAATGGGGGAATGATGATGAAACAGACGAAAGCTATTTTTGGTGCAGTTATATTTTCTTTATTATTGAGCGGATGCGGAAGAAATCCATCTGCTTCTTCGGCGGTGCCGCAGGATACTGAGGCTGTATCAAGTACAAGTCCCAGTGCCGTGCCTTCTGCTTCATCAAGTGCCGAAACAGATACTATCAGTGAGCGTGTCAATGCATCTTTAGCAAAAATGGATCTGCATACAAAGATCGAACAGATGATGGTGCCGGCCATACGTACATGGAACGGCAGCAATTTTATATCCATGAATGATGAAACCGCAGCTCTTCTGCAGCAGTATCATTTCGGCGGGATCATTCTTTTTGCGGAGAACATGACCAGTGATTCATCGCAGGCTATTCAGCTGACCCAGAGCCTGCAGGCCAATGCGATCGCCGGCGGCGGTCTGCCGCTGTTCATTGGGACAGATCAGGAATCCGGCAATGTGTATCGTCTGCTGTCAGGTACGGTCATGCCAAGTTCTATGGCATTGGCAGCGACGGGCGATCCGCAGAATGCCTATAAAACGGGACAGATCACATCCAAGGAACTGAAAGCACTTGGCTTCAATTTGGATTATGCACCGGACATGGACGTCAATACCAATCCTAACAATCCCGTCATCGGCATCCGCTCCTATTCAGATGACAGTGCAATTGTAGCAGAATATGCACATCAGTTCACGATGGGCATGAAAGAGAACGATATCATTGCGACTGGCAAACATTTTCCTGGTCATGGCGATACCGCAACGGATTCGCATACCGGTCTGCCGCAGGTCAATAAGACAAAAGCAGAATTGGAAAATACGGATCTGATCCCTTTTAAACAGGCAGTGCAGGATGGCACCGAAATGATCATGAGCGCTCATATCCAGTATCCGCAGATCGAGACGGAAACATACACATCCATCAAAGATGGCAGGGAGGTCTATCTGCCTTCTACCCTGAGCCATGTGATGATCACGGATATTCTGCGCAATGAATTAGGCTTTGACGGCGTCGTTACCACGGACAGTCTGCAGATGAATGCGATCAAAGATAATTTCAGTACTTCCGATGCTGCCGAATTGGCCATCAATGCCGGCGTAGACTGTCTCTTGATGCCAGTTGATATCAGCGATGCTAGTGCCTATGCCCAGCTGGATGCGTATATACAAAGTATTGCAGACATGGTCAATACAGGCGCAATCTCCATAGATATGATCAATGAAGCAGTCACTAGGATCCTGGCCCTGAAATATAAAAGAGGCATCATGGATACAGCATATGGGGATGCTCATACAGCTTCTCTGCTGAACAATGCGGACGCCTTGGTAGGAACAGCTGAAAATTATGCCATTGACCGCACAATATCCGATCAGGCTGCTACGCTCCTTCAGAATGACAGTCAGATCATTCCTTTTACGGTGCCGGAGGGTGCCAAGATCACGGTATTGACACCGAACAGTCAGCAGGCGGGGATCTGCGGATATACCTTCAATCGATTGACCGATGAGGGTGTTGTTACAGCCAATGCGACGGGCTGGATGATCTCTGAAGAATACGGCAGTAAGTTTCAAGCGGCCAGCAATGCAATCGCGGGATCGTCCCTTGTGATCGTTACTTCGCTCATGCTCAATGGATCTGATATTGATTTCAATAGATCTTCGGAGGTATATAACATGTGCGTGCTGATTGAAAGAGCGAAAGCACAGGGCATTCCGGTCATTGCGGTATCTACGGGCCTGCCGTATGATGCGCCATTATTAGCCGAAGCGGATGCGGTCCTCTGTACTTATGATTGGGTCGGTGCGCCGCGGGTGGATGCCAATTGGGTGCCGACCCAGGCATATTCGGAAAGCTTAGCAGGAGCGATGGATGTGATTTTCGGCAAAGTCAAAGCTTCCGGAAAACTTCCGGTCAATATCTTCAGCATCAATAATGGCTCTATTACTTCTGATATCCTATGGCCGCGGGGATACGCGGTGCAGTAGATATTTTTCTCAAAAAAAGATTACAATACTCTTATAAAGAAACACAAGTGATCGTTCAGATCTCATCTTTGAACATGCAGGAAGGGGATAGGATTATGATCAAAGATCTGTATAAAGAAGGATATACGCAGAATCGTGAACTGTCTTGGCTTGGTTTTGATGACCGTGTTCTGCAGGAAGCGAATGCACCGGAAGTCCCGCTGCTGGAACGTTTGAAATTTATTTCTATTTATGCGTCCAATCTGAATGAATTTTTTATGATCAGGGTCGGATCATTGACCCAGGTGAAGCAGATCAAGATCGATCAGATCGATAATAAATCCGGTCTGACAGCGGCAGAACAGCTGAAGCTGATCTACAAGGCGGTCGGCACAAGCATCCGCAAGAGAGATCATATCTATCAGAAGGTCATGAAAGAAGCAGGGAAGAGAGGGATTGTCTGTCTATCACTGAATGAATGCGGCCGGCGTGAGCTGAAGCATCTGAAGAAGTATTTTGATGCCAGGATCAAACCTCTTCTGTCACCGCAGATCGTGGATCTGTATCATCCTTTTCCGAATCTGAAAAATGGAACAGTGGAAGTTGCCGGCATGGCCATGAAAAAGGGACAGACCGTGTTTGCGATCGTGACGATTCCATCTTCGCTTTCTTCTGTTATTGCTCTGCCGTCTGACGGCAAGACCAAGATACGCTATGTACATATGGAAGATCTGATCCAGTATGCTTTCCCACGGCTGTTCCCTGGCTTTACGATCAAGGATACAGCCAAAATCGTAGTGATGCGCAATGAGGACGTCAATGCGGATGATGATGCCTTCGATGATATTGTGGATTATCGCAAGAAGATGCGCAAAGTACTGAACCAGCGCCAGCATCTTTCACCTGTCGCTCTCTTTGCCAGTGCGCATATGGGCACAGAGATGAAAAAATATCTTCTGCAGCATCTTGGCTTGGAAGCGAAACAGATGTATGTGACATCCTGCCCATTGGATGCACGCTTTGGCTTTGAACTGCCGGAGATGTTCGATGAAGCAGATGAGGATCTGTTTGCCCCGTATGTCCCGAAGCTTTCACCATCATTGAATTATCGGCAGAAGCTGTTTTCGCAGATATGCAGACATGATGTGCTGCTGAGCTATCCGTATGAAAGCATGGAACCGCTTCTGCTTCTGGTCAAAGAAGCAGCGGATGATCCGGCTGCGGTCTCCATCAAGATCACGATCTATCGTTTGGCCAAGCAGGCCAAGCTTGTGGAATATCTCTGCCGGGCAGCTGAGAATGGCAAAGAAGTCGTGACGCTGATCGAACTGAAGGCGCGCTTTGATGAACAGGTCAACATTGACTATTCCCAGCGTCTTGAGGAAGCAGGATGTACAGTGCTCTATGGGTTTTCAGAATATAAGGTGCATTCAAAGATCCTGCTCATCACCCGCAATGTCAAAAATCGGGTCCAGCAGGTCGCTCAGATCGCAACTGGGAATTTCAACGAAAAGACCGCCAAACAGTATACAGATATGGCGTACTTCACAGCCAATCCTGGCATTGTGAAGGATGCGGAAGCATTCTTCCGCAATATGATGGTCGGTAAACTGGATGGTCATTATCGGCATTTGCTTGTTGCCCCGGTATCGCTGAAGAGCTCCTTGCTGAAGCTGATCGATCGCGAGATTGCTAAGAAAGAAAAGGGAAGGATCCTGATCAAGATCAATTCCATAACAGATGAAGAACTGATTGCCAAACTTTCGCAGGCCAGTCAGGCAGGTGTGCAGATCCAGATGATCGTGCGCGGTATATGCTGTCTGATCCCGCAGGTGAAAGGCAGAACAGAAAATATAGAGATCCGCAGTATCGTGGGACGCTATCTGGAGCACTCCAGGATCTATGTCTTCGGTACTGGAAGAAGTGAAAAGATGTATATATCTTCCGCTGATTTCATGACACGGAATACGGAGAAGAGAGTGGAGATCGCCTGCCCGATCATGGATGCCGCTATCCGCCGAAGGATCGACAGCTATCTGCAGATATGTATGTCAGATACCGTAAAAGCACGCAGGGTAGGAAAGGATGGAAAGTATCACCGACTCGAAAGAGATCAAGACATTGACAGCCAGGATCTGCTGATGCAGAAAACAAAGGGATCACATCAGCGCACTTTGGTATCCGATGCACATCAGGCCAAGGTCATCGGTGTCTTCCATACAACGTATTCACCGCATAAAACAAAGAAGAAAGCATAAAAAAAGCGATCTGCCATGAAGATGACAGATCCTTTCTTTGCGGCTATTTCTTGAGCTCTTTCAGCAGTTCTTGCTGATATCCGGCAAACTCAGCCCGGCGCTCATCAGTGACCTCCGGATATTTTGGCTTCATATCCTGCAGTGTCTCTTTGATGATCTCACTGACAATATAACGCATATACCATTTGTGATCAGCCGGCACTACATACCATGGTGCTTCTTTCACAGCAGTATGATTGATGCAGTCTTCAAATGCTTTCTGATATTCCTTCCAGTATTTTCTTTCTTCATAATCGCTGGCCGAAAATTTCCAATTCTTATCCGGTTCTTCAATCCGGCTCAGGAAGCGTCTTGCCTGTTCTTCTTTGGAAAGATGCAGGAAGATCTTAACGATCCGGACACTGTTGTGATACAGATAGGATTCAAAATTGACAATATCTTTATAGCGATTGCTGATGATGTCATCTGGATCGATCCGGTCTGCTTTGGCCTGATGAAGATACAGCTGCTTTACTTTGCCGATCAGGACATCTTCATAATGCGAACGGTTGAAGATGGCAATGTCTCCTTTGGCCGGTACTGCTTTGGCTGCCCGCCATAAGAAATCATGGGCAAGTTCATCGCTGCTCGGTGCTTTGAAAGGACGTTCATTGACACCATGCGGCGATAGGCAGCTCAATACAGCACGGATCGTTCCATCTTTTCCTGCCGCATCCATGGCCTGAAAGACAAAGATCACGCCTTCTTTTTTCTCGGCATAGAGCTTCATCTGCATTTCATTGATCTTTGCCAGATTATGCGCCATCTTTTTTTCAGCTGACGCACGGTCCTTGGCGTATTGCGTATCATCGGTCGGCTCATGCGCAAGCACCAGCTTATCTGAACCGTCATAGCGATAATGTTTATACATAGAATGCCTCCTGGCTATTCGCCGAAACTGACACCGAGCATCTTCGCTTCTTTGATGATCGAAGCATCCGGAGATACGGTCTTCAGCTTTCCGGCAACATCTTTCAATGGTACTTTGACAATTTCGTGATTGTGATAGCCGACCATGAAGCCATATTCCCCATGCAGGATCAATCTTCCTGCTTCCGCGCCTAGACGGCTTGAGAGCACACGGTCATATGGGTCAGGCGTACCGCCGCGCTGGGTATGTCCCGGTACCGTGACACGTACTTCGCGGCCGGTCTTCTTGGTGATCTTTTCTGCCAGTTCGTAGGATACAGATGGGAAGATATAGTTCTCCAGCTTTTTCTGATATTCTTTCTTGGACAGTTTTGCATCAGATTTGGAAATGGCACCTTCTGCCACTGCCAGGATCATAAAGCGTCCGCCGTTGGTGTCTTTGGATTCAATGACCCGGATGATCTCTTTCATATCATAAGGGATCTCAGGGATCAGAATGATATCTGCACCGCCAGCCATGCCTGCATTGAGGGTCAGCCAGCCCGTTTTATGGCCCATGATCTCAATGATGAAGACACGGCCATGCGAGTTTGCGGTCGTATGGATCTCATCGATGGCCCGGGTCACGATATCGACTGCTGACTGGAACCCAAAGGTGACATCGGTCCCCCACAGATCATTGTCAATGGTCTTCGGCAGGGTGATGACATTCAGTCCTTCTTCGCTCAGCGGATTTGCGGTCTTGGTAGAACCATTGCCGCCCAATACGACTAAACAGTTCAGCTGAAGTTTGTAGTAGACCTGCTTCATTGCCTCTACTTTATCCAGTCCATTTTCATCCGGCTGACGGATCGTTTTGAAGGGTACGCGGCTGGTACCCAAGATCGTTCCGCCTCGGGTCAGGATGCCGATAAAGTCGCTGCTTTCAAGCAGATGAAAGTGACTGTAGATCAGGCCCTTGTAGCCATCTTCAAAACCATAGAACTCTACCGGTTCTTTGCTACTGAGCGTGACAGACTTAAAGACTCCCCGCATTGTAGCGTTCAGAGCTTGGCAGTCGCCGCCGCTTGTCAGCATTCCAATTCTCAGCATATGATATTCTCCTTAGATAGCAGCCTATCTCTATTACTATCATTATTGGCAGATTTGTTTTGTTTGACAAGAATAAAATATGCAAAAAGCCAAGCATTATTCTGATGTGACCTCTGTCAAGTGGACAGGATAAATAACTAAATGTACCGAATTGGCTTAATCTTTTGGTTAAGCCTTTTATATACTTACTGACAATTCTTTTAGATGCTGCTTATATTTGATGATTCTCTT
>JAAYWN010000222.1 GCA_012516665.1 Erysipelotrichaceae bacterium | reverse complement strand
CACTTATTGATGAAGAGCCACTTTTATCGGATATTTTAAAGAATATGTTCAAATTATTGTTTCTTTAGATACCGTTTGGTTAATTCAATGATTTCGATTGTTATGCTATAAAATTACATCATGGCATTCTTCTGCTTTTTCAAACAATTCCAAATACATCTGTTCACTCTTTTCCAATTCATCTCTTTTGCTTTGCAACTGATCACCAATTGCTTGAATTTCTTTAAAATCCGCAGCAGAAGACAACTGTTCTTCCAAAGCTGCAATGTTTTGTTCTAATTGAGGAAGAGTTTGTTCTAAGCTCTGCAATTTCTTCTTTTCTTGATAGCTCAGACGGGCAGTAGGTTTCTTTTCTCTTTCTTTGACTGACTGTACTGCAGCTGTTTCTTTATGCTCCACTTTCGCGTCTAAGTAGTCAGAATAAGATATCTGCTTTTCGATGATCTTTTGATTTTCAAAGATAAAAAGATGATCCATCGTTTTATCTAGAAAATATCGATCATGACTTACCGCTAATACTGCGCCATGGAAATCATCGAGATAGTCCTCCAGCACGCCTAATGTCTCTGTATCCAGATCGTTGGTCGGTTCATCCAAAATCAAAATATTAGGCGCCGTCATCAATATCGAGCAAAGATAGAGTCTTCTCTTCTCTCCGCCGGAACATTTTTCAATCATTTTATATTGATCTTCTTTAAAGAAAAGAAATCTCTCCAGCATTTGACTTGCTGTAATTTCCTCATGATCTGCAGTATAAACAACAGAGCCAAATTCTTTCAAATAATCTATGACCCTTTGATTTTTTTCAAATACTTCATTATGCTGTGCAAAATACCCAATCTTTACAGTTTCACCAATTTGAATTGTTCCGCTATCTGCTTTTTCCAGACCCATAATAATTTTTAATAAAGTACTTTTCCCGCAGCCGTTTTCACCGATAATTCCCGCGCGATCCATTCTTTTAATAATGTAACTGAAATCGGAAAAAAGGTATTTTTCACCGAATGACTTTGAAACATGCTCAATCGCAATTGTATTTTTACCTAATCTTGTTGTTGCAGATTTCAATTCCAGTTTATCATGTTCCTGCTGCACTTCCATTGCTGCAATCTTTTCAAAATGCTCAATTCTACTCTTTTGTTTTGTGCTTCTGGCTTGTGCACCAGCATGGATCCATTCAATTTCTTTACGCAAAAAGTTTTGCCGTTTTTGCTCACTGGCCATGGCTTGTTCACGACGCATTTCTCTTTGTTCAAGATAATCTGCGTAATCGCCATCATATTGATACAAAAGACCGTTGTCCACTTCAACAATATGGTTTGTAATTCGCGATAAAAAATATCGGTCATGCGTTATTAACACGACTGCTTTTGATACTCGTGTTAAATACTTTTCCAGCCACAGTACCATTTCTTGATCTAGATGATTCGTTGGTTCATCTAATAGATATAAATCAGCTTTCTGAATCAAAGAAATTGCTAAAGCTACACGTTTCTTCTGTCCACCAGACAATATATCAATTTTCTGCTCATAGTCTGTAATTCCAAGTTGATTTAAAATCGCATTGATTTGATAAACTTCTGTTTTTTCGGTCAATGCAGAACATACCGTTTCATATATCGATTTTCCCAACGTAAATTCACTATTCTGAGGGCAGTAAGAAATCTTATATTTTTTCAAAACATTCACTTTGCCTTCATCCGGTGTTTCTATTCCAGCAAGAATCTTCATAAAAGTCGATTTTCCAGCACCATTCAACCCGACGACACCCCATTTATCTTTTTCATTGACCACAAAGTTCACATGGTCAAGAATTGGTTCAATTGCATATTTATAGCTGACATCTTCCAGCGACACAATCATAGCAGTCCTCCACAACCATGTAATTGTACATTTCTTTTGACTGCAATTGCAAACAGCCACTATTCCGTTTGAAGTAGATGACCGATAGACGCAGGTAATGATCAAGAATATGAATTTATAAACTCGATTGAATAGTCTGTTGTTTATAATCGTTAAAGTCCAACTTGTATGTGATTTCTACGCTGAGTAAATGATGACACGCATTTAAGCTGCTTTACGCAACAATGTCTGTTGTTTTTACCAAGATCCATGTGTACCACAGCCTTTCTATCCTGCCATCATCCACCGCAGATGACAGTACATTCATCTGATATGACACCTTTTATACTTTGACCTTCATTCCATCTTAGCCGAAGGATAAATCATTAGTATCGAATATGACATAATCCTGTCTTTGACACATCAAGAAGGCTAAAATCCCAGAAGGGCCTGTAAATTGCGGGCTTTCCTGGGATTTTGTTATGCACGTGACTATCGTATCTTCTAGCTATTTTTG
>JAAYWN010000197.1 GCA_012516665.1 Erysipelotrichaceae bacterium | reverse complement strand
TTAGACAATATGTAATGACCCAACCGTGATTTGCAATGTTCGAGGATTTACCTGGAATATACTTATTACGGCTAAATAAAAGTATGCAGGGATTACCTCATACAAAATCAGGAGGGCCATTACAAATGAAAGTATATATTGGGATCGACGCACATTCAACAAATTACACGCTCAGCAGTTACAACTCAGAAGCAGATGATTGTACCAATGCAGTTACTTTGAAACCAGAATACGAAGGGATTGTAAAGTATGCAAAGAAAATCAAAGAAATGCATGGGCCAAACACTGCAGTGCTATGCGGCTATGAGGCTGGATGCCTGGGCTATACACTGTACAAGCAGCTGACAGACGCTGGAGTTGCATGTGTCATCATGGCACCCTCCACAATCGCTACCGTTCAGCATAATAAGAAGCACGGCAAGAAGACTGATAAGCGTGATGCCTGCAGTATTGCGAAGGCGCTGGCTTATGGGCTTTACAGCAAGGTGTATGTGCCGGATGAGCATGATGTTGATGTGCGGGAATACATCCGTATGCGTTCGGATCATAAGAAAGCACTGAAGAAGATCAAGCAGCAGATTCTGGCCTTCTGTCTGAGAAATGGATATTTATATACCGAGACAGCAAAGTGGACACAGAAACACGTTGACTGGCTTCGTACAGTAGAAATGAGATCCATGCAAAGAGAAACATTGGATGAATACATGATTGCCTATGATACCTTTATCAACTATCTTGATCAGATAGATACGCGTATTGAGGAAATCGCACAGGAAGACAGATACAAGAACAAGGTGGCAGTACTGAGATGTCTCAAAGGCATTGATACACTGACAGCACTTGCATTGGTGTCTGAGATCAGTGATTTCAGCAGATTCAGCAAAGCAGATCAGTTTGCCTCATATCTTGGACTGGTTCCTGGTCAGGATTCAAGTTCTGACAACATGAAGTATCTTGGTATTACGAAAGCGGGCAACAGTCATTTGAGAACACTATTGGTTGAAGCAGCACAGACATACAGCCGTGGCAGTGCAGCAGTAAAATCCAAAGCATTGAAGAGCAGGCAGAGTGGCAATGATGAACAAGTCATTGCGTATGCCGATAAAGCCAAAGTAAGGCTTTCAAAGAAGTTCAGAAAGCTGCAGGCAAGAGGAGTGAAGTACAGCGTCGCTACGGCTGCCATTGCCAGAGAACTTGCCTGTTTCACCTGGGGATTGATGACAGATCATATTAACTGACAAGCGTAAAAGAAACATCAGCCGTAACACATTCATCTGATAGTTATATACCATCAAGTAAGTTTCAAGGATATCTGGAAGGAGCACTTGGACACAGGGTAGTTTCAGTCATCTACGTACAAACTATGTTGACACAGATATCATCGTGATTCACGCTTTTAGACAGTAGGACTCAAGGCAGAAACCATTGACCTGCGTAGGGATTCGTCCTGATGCGCGAATAACAGAGTGGCCAATGCCCGGAAAATACTGTTTGAGGCTCTTTCCAAATATCTTTGAAATACTACTTGACTTTGGTCATTACATAACAGTTT
>JAAYWN010000098.1 GCA_012516665.1 Erysipelotrichaceae bacterium | reverse complement strand
TTTTGGATTGGTTCGTCAAGGAACAGAACGAAGAGGAAAAGAACACTGAGAGTATCGTTAAAAAATACGACTTATTTGGCAATGATTCCAAAGGCCTTTATATGCTTGACAACGAATTGGCGACGCGCGTTTATACAGCGCCGACTTTGGTTCTTTGACAAATTTTCTGCTTCTTTAGGGTTGCTTCTTTAGTAGGATTATATGGATTCAAAGGCTCTGTATAAAATTTCTTATGGCCTTTATGCCGTAGGGACAAAATTCGACGGCAAATATGTGGGCTGTATTGTAGATGCCTTTATACAGTCGACAAGTTCACCTGTTCCCACTGTCGGTCTCTGCAGTATTCAGGCAAATCAAACCAATGCGGCAATCAAGCAGACCGGAGAGTTCACCGTTTCCGTTCTCGGGACAGACGTTAACCCGTTTGTTATAGGAAACTTTGATTTTCAGTCCAGCCGTAATGCAGACAAATAGTTTAACGTCCCACATAAAATTGCCGATGGGTTACCAATCCTTGAAAGTGCCGTTGCTTACTTGCGCTGTAAGGTGACGGATTCAAAAGAGTTGTCAATGCATACGGCATTTTTCTGCGAGGTTACCGATGCCTGGCAGGGAGATGGTGAGCCGATTATCTATGGTAATTATCAAAAGGATATGAAAGCAAAAGCGATGGAATCTTTCAAATCATTCAAGGAAACCGGAAAATCTCCCGAGGAGAAAGAGGAAAGGTGAGTTTGTCAGATTTGCGGGTAGGTCTACGATGGCGATACTCCGTTTGAACAGTTGCCTGATGATTGAAAATGCCCGATTTGTAGTCACCCAAAAAGCGATTTTTGCGAAAGAGTAAAACAATTTGTTTATCATCAATTTTAAGGAGAAATATATATGGCAGTGAAAAATGCAATGACTTCGGATTTTCTACATTCCGCATACGCTGGGGAAAGTTTGGCCCACATGCGTTATCTTAATTGGGGAGAAGTAGCAAACAAGGAAGGATTCCCAAATGTATCAAGGCTTTTCAGAGCTATAGCCTACGCTGAACAGGTTCATGCAACAAATCACTTCCGTGAAATCGATGGAAAAACTGCTGATACTTCCGTGACAGTAGGAGGTGTATTCGGCAACAATAAAACTGTGGATAACCTGCAGGGTGCAATAACTGGCGAGCTTCATGAGGTGGAGCAGATGTATCCAGTTTATTTTAACGCAGCCGAGTTTCAGAATGAAGCGGGTGCAAAGCGTTCTTTCCACTTTGCATTAGAGGCAGAAAAGATACATGCACAGCTTTTTCAAAAAGCTTTGGATGTTGTGAAAGCCGGAAAAGATATCGATCTGAAAGCGATATATGTTTGTCCAGTTTGCGGGCACACTATTTTAGATGAAGCGCCTGATAAGTGTCCAGTCTGTGGAACAAGTAAAACATCTTATATAAAATTTTAAATACAGTACAAAGCAGATTTCTAGTTTTATGGCTTAAGTAAAATATCTGGGGCATTTACGGAGAATCCGCAATAAAATAATCGGGGCTTCAAGAAGAAAGAAAACAGTGAGTATCTGGCACAACCATTCCAGATATTACACTGTTTTTGTCATTGGAAATCCATAAGGATTGTTAGACCATTGCTGAGCTGTTATTCGTTTGGATTGCAGTTGCTGCCATCATCTCAAGGATTATGGACTTCCGGAACCGGAATTCATTGATTTTGAAGGTGATTTGCGGGTTAACATGTACAGGAAGACAGCGGATGGTTCTGACAAAGGCACTACCCAAACTACCCAAAGTGCTCCCCAAACTACCCAAACTACCCAAAAAGACAAATTAACATTCACGCAGGAGGATGTGGCAATTCTTAATGAAATTCGAAAACATTCAGATTATACACAGACAGAACTATCAACAGAACTCGGCTGGACGGTAGATCGTGTAAAATATTATCTAAATAAGATGAAAAAGCAGAACATAATCAAAAGAGCAGGAAGCAGCCACAACGGGCACTGGGAGTTGCTGGTAAAGGATAGCTTATGGCGGGGGAGTGCAGACAAATAGTTGGACTAAGAAAAGAACCGATCTATGTGCGTACCATCTTCTCTTATTTAACAAAAACCGTTTTCTGCACAGTGGTGTTAAAAATCCTATAATTGAGGCAGGCTGAGAAGCCAGTCAAAATAGTTCAGGCAGGTAGTGATGCA
>JAAYWN010000097.1 GCA_012516665.1 Erysipelotrichaceae bacterium | reverse complement strand
GAGCTTTTGTGTACCTTCTCCAGATCATCTATACCTATTATTCTACATACTTTCTGAAAATTGAACATACCTATGCAAAGAGAAAAGTCCTATTTCACAGGGACTTTCCGTGAAAAGGGACTTTCATTTAAAATTGAGCAGATTCATGCATGTGTGTCTGAAGACCCTTCTTTGCCGCACAAAAAAAGGATTTATTGCATTCAAATAGACATACTATTAAACTGAAAGTAGTTACATTTGAGAAGATATTGCGGCTCTTCTGGGGGAGGATTTTATGCGCAGAACACTGCTGATCGTGGATGATGTCAGGACCAATCTGCTGATCCTGAAAGAGATCCTAAAAAAAGATTATCGCCTGATCGAAGCAGAGAACGGCAAAGAGGCAATGACCATTCTGCGGAAAAGCAATGAAGAGATCTCGGCTGTTCTCTTGGACATTTTTATGCCGGTCAAAAACGGCTTTGAGGTGATCTCTGAAATGCGCGCGGATCATAAAACAGCGTATATACCTATTATCGTGACAACCGCTGCATCAGATAATGACAGTGAAGTCAAAGCTCTGCGCTTAGGTGCCAATGACTATATCACCAAGCCTTACGATCCAACGATCATTCTGCAGCGGGTAAGGAATATGATCCATATGTCAGAGTCCTCGGCTGCTGTCAATGCATATCAGAGAGATCGGCTGACAGGGCTTTATAATAGGAATGCCTTCATTGAAAAGACATCTGCCATAATCCAGAAGAAAGAACCTGGTTCTTATGTCATGGGATGTTTTGATATTGATAATTTCAAGGTCATAAATGATCTGTACGGAACTGAAAAAGGCGATGATGTCCTGCGCTATATTGCTCAGATATGCCAAGCCGGTTTTCAGCAGACAGAGGGCATTCTGTGCCACATGGATGCGGATCGTTTTGCGGCCTGCTACCCGAAAGAATATATGGGATCTGCCTTTCTGACCGAATTCATTGAAAAAGCAGCAGCTCTGGATGGCTCGATCCCGCCTGTCTCGTTCCGCATTGGGCGCTATGTGATCGATGATCTTTCCCTGTCTGTCAGTGCCATGTATGACCGTGCTTCTTTAGCGAGAATGTCAGTCAAGGATCGGTATGATAAGCATATTGCGGTCTTTGATGAGTCTATGCGCGATACACTTCTTTCAGAGCAGAAAATCATTTCCGAAATGAGCAGTGCTCTGAAGAGCGGACAGTTCGAAGTATGGTTCCAGCCTCAGTACAATCATCTTTCCGAAGAATTGATCGGAGCCGAAGCATTGGTGCGCTGACGCCATCTCGAACAGGGACTGATCCCGCCGGATCGTTTTATCCCGATCTTTGAGAAGAATGGTTTTGTCTATGAAATGGATAAGTATGTATGGGAGCGCACATGCATGTTCCTGCATCAGTGGATCGCTGAAAAGAGAAATCCGCTGCCGGTATCGGTCAACATCTCCCGCTATGATATCTTTCAGGATGATATCGTACAGATCATGCGAGATCTGCTGGATAAATACGCGATCCCAGTAAGCCTGCTGCGCTTAGAGATTACAGAATCTGCCTTTGCCCAGAGCAGCCGCCGTGTTGTCTCTGTTGCCAAGGAATTGGTCGATCATGGCTTTACCGTCGAGATCGATGATTTCGGCAGCGGATATTCATCATTAAATACATTGAAAGATGTTCCGGCCCAGATCATCAAGCTGGATATGAAGTTCTTTTCTGCTTCGGATGAATTTCAGCGCGGCGGCAGTATTGTGGAGTCGATGGTGCGCATGGCAAAATGGCTGAATATGACCGTGATCGCGGAAGGCGTGGAAACAGTCAGACAGGCTGATTTTCTGAAGACTGTCGGATGCTACTATATCCAGGGATATCTTTATGCAAAGCCAATGCCGGCAGATGATTATGCAAGACTGGCTTCGCAAGGGACCAAGCAGCCCCATCTGCAG
>JAAYWN010000011.1 GCA_012516665.1 Erysipelotrichaceae bacterium | reverse complement strand
TCATCAATGATGGAACGATCAGTATCAAAGCAGGAGATGGTGCCAATGCATCCGTGCATACCGACAGCAATCAGCCAATGGGCGGCTTTGGCAAAGGGAATACGGCAGCGGCATCGGCCAGTACCGAGGAAGTTTCTTCCAAGGGCATTGATGCCTGCGGTTCTATTGTGATCAATGGCGGAACGATCAGTATCAATTCCCAAGACGATGCTCTTCATTCGGATACCAATGCATATGTCTATCACGGCACATTGACGCTGCAGGCAGGGGATGACGGCATTCATGCGGATACGCTATTGGAGATCAGCGGCGGGACCGTCGATATTGAGACCTGCTATGAAGGATTGGAAGCCCTGACGATCAATATCAATGACGGGACGATCAATATCAAAGCGACCGATGACGGCATCAATGGATCCAACCCATCCAGCAGCGAATCGATGAATGATGATGGATCGATGCTCAATATCCATGGCGGTACGGTCACGGTATCGGCTGATGGCGATGGGCTGGATATGAATGGCTCCGGTACCATGGATGGCGGCACAGTTACGATCTACGGCCCAACAAATTCCGGCAACGGTGCATTGGACTATAACGGTACCTTCATTATCAATGGCGGTACGTTAGCAGCCGGCGGTGCGTCTGGCATGGCTCAGGTACCTTCGACCAGTTCTTCCGCTTATACGATCGATATTGGCACTTCATCCGGTGCCATCCAGATCAAGGACAGCGATGGCAATGTGATCGGCGAATACACATCCTCGAAATCCTATCAGGTACTGAGCTTTACTTCTTCTTCGCTGAAAGCAGGATCAACATATACGATCTATGAAAATGGCACTTCGATCGGTACCGCAGCGATCTCCGATGCGATCACCTATGTCAATACATCCAGCAATGGTAACGGCATGCAGGGCGGCATGGGCGGCGGAAACCGCGGCGGTCAGGGAAACCAGGGAGGCAATGGCCAGCAGGGCCAGGGCATTTAAGCAAACAGCAGATGGAGCAGCAGTTCGCTTCCTCTGCTTTTCTTTTGACGGCAATGATATACTTGTACAGGTATTGGAGGAAATTATGACCAGAGGATATATCAACTGTAAAATATGGCACAGCAGTGCATCTGCTTTCCTGATCGAGGATGGCAGATTTGCCAAGCTCGGCACCAATGAAGAGATCGAAGAACAGAATGGCAGCAATGAACTGATCGACCTAAAAGGAATGATGGTCATTCCAGGCTTTGTTGACAGCCACATGCATTTGGCTGAACTTGGGTATTATCTATCACAGATGCAGCTGATCGGCATGAAGGACAGCTCTGAACTGAAGAATAAGATTGCTGTCTACCGTCAGCAGAATCCTGAAGCGAGATGGATCATCGGCCGCGGCTGGGATGATACCTTGATGGAACGCCCGAATAAAAAGATGCTGGATGCGCTCTGCCCTGATCTGCCGCTTGCTGTGACCAGAGTCGATGGTCATGTCATGGCGGTCAATTCAAAAGCTCTGCAGGAAGCGAAGATCGATGAAAACACCGAGACTGAAGGCGGAACGATCGATCTTGCATCAGGCATCTTAGAAGAAAATGCCATTGCTTTGATCCAGAAGGCAATGCCCGCACCGAATGAAAAGAAGATCCGCCAGTATATTGAACTTGGTCAGAAGCTGGCCAACAGCTATGGCATCACAAGTGTCGGATCCGATGATTTCTTAGCCGTTGTCAGAGACTACCGTCCAGTGCTGAATGTCTTTGAACAGATGTCCTATCAGGAAGCACTGACCGTCAGAGTCAATGAACAGTGTGAATTCGCTGATCTCAACCAGTATGCACAATTCTTAGATGAAGGATATACCATGGATGTCGGCAATGACTTTTTCCGCATTGGACCGTTAAAGATCATTGCGGATGGCACCTTAGGTGCTGAAACGGCAGCTTTGAGCGAACCGTATGCAGATCAGAAAGAAAACAAGGGCATGATGACCATATCGGAAGATGATCTGCGGATCATGACACAGCTGGCAAGCAACTACAATATGGGCGTAATCGTTCATGCCATCGGCGACGCTGCCGTGGATACGGTATTAAAGATATGCAAAGAATTTGAACTGCCCGGCAATCCGCTCCACTCCGGACTTGTCCATTGCCAGATCCTGCGCCAGGATCAGATCGATGAGATCTGCCGCATGCATCTGAGCTGCTATGTCCAATCCCTGTTTGAAGAAGATGATGGCCGGATCTTGGCGGCAAGGATCGGCACAAAGCGCAGCGAAACATGCTATCCCTTTACCTCACTATTGCACGGTACGCTGACCAGCAACGGCAGCGATGCACCGGTATGCATGCCGCAGGCACTGCATGGCATCTCCTTGGCTGTCAATGGTGTTCCGGGCATCAAAGAAACGATGAGCGCGGAAGAAGCACTCTCTTCCTATACAGAAAAAGGAGCTGAACAGATATTCATGCAGGATTCTATCGGACAGATCAAAGAAGGATCCTATGCAGACTTTGCGGTATTGGATCAGGATATCCTCAGCTGCAGCCCGGATCAGATCGATCATACAAAAGTCATGATGACGGTAATGAATGGAAATACGGTATACGAGAAATGAGCGAGATAAGACATCTTAAAGAAGAGGATATACCAGTCATCCTATCTTGGTACAACTGGTATATAGAACATGGCACACAGTCTTTTGAAACAAGTACGCTGACCATAGCACAGTTTTCTGACCGCGTGCATGGCATCATCAAGAACTATCCATATATTGTCCTGGAAGATCATGGTGAATTATGCGGCTACGCTTATCTGGATCACTTCAGTTCCAGAGCAGCCTATGATTGGACCGCAGATCTTTCCATCTATCTCGATCCGCAGAAAAAGGGAAAGGGATATGGCTCTGCATTATTAAAAGCAATCCTGTCATTGGCAGAGAAAGACGGCTATCACAGTATTGTTTCTGTCATTACGGAGACCAATACAGACAGCATCCGCTTTCATGAAAGCTTTGGCTTCATAAAGATGGGAAC
>JAAYWN010000096.1 GCA_012516665.1 Erysipelotrichaceae bacterium | reverse complement strand
TGGCATCTGGGCAAACTGCATCGCAGCGCTGTTAGGAACTGTCACACCTTTCTGTTCCTGCTCTTCTATTCCGCTGTTCATTGGTTTCACAAGTGCCGGGCTTCCTCTTGGGGTTACATTTTCCTTTCTGATCTCTTCACCAATGGTCGATCTCGGGAGTCTGATGCTGCTGATGAGCATCTTTGGGGCAAAAGTCGCAGTCATCTATGTTGCCGTAGGTCTGGCAATTGCAGTAGCGGGAGGGACTCTGATTGAAAAGCTTCATATGGAATCTTATGTTGAAAGCTTTATCTATAAAGCTGCAAACATTGATCTTGCTTCACCAAAGCTGACCAAGAAAGATCGTCTTGCGTATGCAAAAGACCAGATGATGGAAACTTTTCAAAAAGTATTTCCCTATATTCTGATCGGTGTCGGCATCGGTGCAGTGATACATAACTGGATCCCTGAAGAATGGGTAGAAACAGTATTAGGCAATAACAATCCATTTGGTGTTATATTAGCAGCACTGATCGGTATTCCAATGTACGCAGATATCTTCGGTACAATTCCTATCGCTGAAGCACTGTTATCCAAGGGAGCACTTCTTGGCGTCGTATTGTCATTCATGATGGCAGTCACCACATTATCCCTGCCATCAATGATCATGCTGCGAAAGGCAGTTAAGCCAAAACTGCTAGGCTTGTTTATCGCGATATGTACAATCGGCATCATTGCAGTTGGATATTTCTTCAATGCAATACAGCCGTTCATCATATAGAAAAGGAGATCAATATGGGACTGTTTGGAAAAAAAGAAACAATGAAGGAAGCAGAAGGAACATGCGGATGTGAATGCTGCAGTCATGAAAGCATGGATGAAGCTGGCGGAGCAGAGAGGAAAGGAATGCGCGTAAAGATACTTGGCGGCGGATGCGCAAAGTGCCAAGCTCTTGAGGCTGCCGCTAAAGAAGCATTGGCAGATCTGGGCATGGATACAGAGGTTGATTACGTGACTGACTTCAATCAGATAGCTTCTTATGGCGTGATGTCTACACCGGCACTTGTCATTGATGGCAAAGTCGTATCCTGCGGGAAAGTACTCAAAGCAGATGAGATCATTCCGCTTCTAAAAAAATAACAGCATTGAATAGTTATAGATCTTATTTTAAGACAGCAGTATTTGTTAAAGATGCGGCTGTCTTTTTACATGCATTTAACACACTTTCGATTTTGGACTTTACATTCTTTTTCTATCATGAAATCGTTCCAAGAAAACAATTCAGGAGGATAAGAATATGAAGATCAATCAAATCATGAAATTATGCTTGACAGGGATCCTGGCAAGTTCTCTGACAGCCTGCAGTGCAGGTACATCCAGCAGCACCTCTTCCGCCTCTGCTCTCAGCGGCACTATCAGTACTTCCGGTTCATCCGCACTTCTGCCATTGGTACAGGCAGCTGCCGATGACTTCATGAGCGAGAACCCAGATGTATCGATCACAGCCAATGGCGGCGGTTCTGGCACGGGATTAAAACAAGTCGCTGACGGTTCGGTCGATATCGGAAATTCCGATGTCTATGCCGAAGAAAAACTGGATGCCACGCAGGCATCCACACTGACTGATCATAAAGTTGCCACTGTCATTGTCGCAGCAGTCGTCAACAAATCTCTTGGCATCACGAATCTGACCACGGCTCAGCTGACCGATATCTTCACCGGCAGGATCACCAATTGGAAAGAAGTCGGCGGCAAAGATCTGAGCATCATGCTGGTAACACGTCCGTCTTCTTCCGGCACACGTGCTTTGTTCAAAAAATGGGCAATGAACAATACCGAAGAAGCAGGAAGCTCTGCTTTGGAAACAGATGACTCCGGTACATTGATGCAGACAATCACTGACAATGAAGGCGCCATTGGCTATGTTGCTCTGTCCTACCTTGTAAACAATACTTCAGCTCAGGCAGTATCTATCGATGGTGTCGAACCGACCTTAGAGAATACATATCAGGGAAAATACAGTGTATGGGGCTTTGAGCACATGTATACAAAGGGAGAAGCTTCCGGTGTCACAGACAGTTTTCTGAAATTCATCTCTGGTGATGCTTTTGCTGAAAAAGTTGAAGCAATGGGATATGGCGCTGCTTCTAAAATGAGCGATACAGCTGTGAAATCCCATCAATGATCATGACCTCTTATGAAAAAGAAATACAGGTTAATGAATCCTTGAAGGCTGTGCACAGGAAGAAAACAGATCCGCAGATGTTCCGCAAGGAAACATTCTGGCGGATCCTTGTTACGATATGCGGCATTGCCATTATTCTATTGACCTTAGCAATCGGAGCTTTCCTGATCTATCAGGGCTCCGGCACCTTCACAAAATTCGGCCACTCTATCTTTGAATTCCTCTTTTCATCCACCTGGGCTCCGACAGATTCTCCCTCTGCTTCCGGCGGTCAGGTCGGTGCTGCCATTTACATTGTCGGTTCTTTGGAAACATGCGGCTTAGCCTTGCTGATAGCGGTGCCCTTCTCCATTGCGGCAGCAGTCTTTATGACCGAGATCAACCCCAAAGCAGGTACACGGCTGTTCCGCCCAGCAACCGAGATCTTTCTTGGCATTCCTTCCATTGTCTATGGCTGGGTAGGCCTGACTGTGCTGGTCCCCTTCATCCGCGATGTTTTCCATGCAAGCATGGGAGGGTTCTCCATCCTTGCAGCGGGCATCGTATTGGCCATCATGATCTTCCCTACGATCACGACACTATCAGCGGATGCCATTCTCAGTGTTCCCGATTCCTATCGCAAAGCAGCGTACGGCTTAGGATCCACTCGCTGGCAGGTCATTCATCATATCGTTATTCCTGCAGCTTTCTCAGGCATTCTGACTGGCATCATCCTTGGTCTCTCCCGTGCTTTTGGCGAAGCACTGGCTGTCGCTATGGTCATTGGCAAGACCCGTGCATTTGCTTCCGGCATATTGGATCCAACAACGAACCTGACAGCTGCTATTGCTTCTGATATGGGCAATACTGCCAATGGCGGTGAATACAACCTCGCTCTTTGGTCAATGGCCCTGCTCCTCTTCATTCTATCGATCCTGTCCATCATCCTGATCCATGCCATTGCACGGCGAAAGGAGAAAGTCTATGGTGCGTAATCCTTCCAGCATTCAAAAAGCGAAACGAGAAGATTCCTTCATGACTGCTCTTTTCTATGGCATCGGCGGTTTTTTCCTTGTCCTGCTGCTGTTCTTGGCTGGATACATTATCATCAAAGGACTGCTCTCCTACTACCCCGGTCTGTTCTCTTTTACCAAAGCTGGCATCGGCAATCAATTGTTCAATACCATCTATCTTGTCTTTCTCTCGCTGGTGATCTCCGTACCGCTCGGCGTGGCGGCTGGCATCTATATGGCCGAATATGCCAAAGAAGGAAGACTTCTTCACTTCCTGCGTATATGCATTGAATCATTATCTTCTCTGCCATCGATCGTCATCGGTCTGTTTGGCTATCTTGTCTTCATCCTGATGACCGGCATGCAATGGAACCTGATGGCCGGGGCATTGGCTGTCAGTATTCTTTCTCTGCCATCGATCACAACAACGACCGAGGATGCCATCCGGTCGCTGCCAAAAGGATACAAGCTCGGCAGTATGGCACTTGGTGCGACCCATTGGCAGACCATTGTCAAAGTATTGATCCCGACCTGTACTTCGCGGATCATGACAGGTGTTCTGCTGACTGCCGGCCGAGGCTTTGGCGAAGCAGCTGCCCTGCTGTATACCGCTGGACAAAGCACCAATATCAACTGGTCCAACTTCAACATCACCTCTCCTACCTGTCCCTGGAATCCTTTCCGCCCTGGTGAAACATTGGCTCTTCATATCTGGGTCATGCGCACCGAAGGAAGCCTGAATGTCCATGCGACAGATATTGCCAACTTCTCATCCGCAGTCTTAGTCATCCTTGTATTATGCTTTTCTAATGAATTACCCCGGGGCAGAGCCCTCAAACGTCTACCAGACGTTTGCCTTCACGCTTGTGCGTGAAGCGGTGTATCTCCTCTCTGTCGGCTATATTTTTATATATAGCTGTTGATACGAATCTTGTGTACCCTGCTGTT
>JAAYWN010000010.1 GCA_012516665.1 Erysipelotrichaceae bacterium | reverse complement strand
TTTCCTTCAGGATAATCGCGGTGAAGTACCATATCGATCATGTTTCAATTATAACAAAAGCAGAGAATTATGATTTCCCTGCTTTGGCTTCTACAGCGTCCGACACTGTTTTTGTCGGACTTTTTTTATATGGGCCAAAACAGAATTAGCAGATCTTATTAAATAAGGAAGTAAATAAAATAATCAGAAAAATAACGTCTTTAGGCTTGGCAAAGCGGGCAGGCATGATCATGCCTTAGATCTGCTTGATTATTCTGCTTTGTTTTAGACGTAAATTTGCCATATTTTTATATATATAAAATCAGAAATGGTGATGATCAGACGATTTTTCTTAAATATGACCCGCTGAAATACGTTGACATGCAAACATTTTTGAAAAAGTTCTTGCATCTAGTATAAATGGATGATATTATATTCGAGCACTCGCGTAGAAGTGGGAGGTTGCCGGCACGCTGAAATGCGTTGTCACGAAGCATTGAAACGTGATAACCGGGGAATTTCCACTGAGCGATCCCATTGATGGGAGTGAATATAAGGAGGAAAAATTCATGGCAAAGAACTCTGTAAGAATTCGTTTGAAGGCTTACGAGAACAGAAGTTTGGATGCGGCCAGCGAAAAGATCGTTAAGACTGCAACAAACCACGGCGCAAAGAAGATCGTCGGACCTGTTCCGCTGCCTACTGAGCGTGAGGTAATCACAGTACTTCGCGCGGTTCACAAGTACAAGGACTCTCGTGAGCAGTTTGAGATCCGTACACACAAGAGACTGATTGAGATTATCGGCCCGAGCGCAGAAACAATCGATGCATTATCCAGACTGGACCTGCCTTCAGGTGTAGATATCGAGATCAAACTGTAAGAAAGGAACAGGGTGAAATTAAATGAAGGGTATTTTAGGACGTAAGCTTGGTATGACCCAGGTCTTCACGATCGAAGGAACTCTGATTCCTGTTACCGTCGTCGAAGTCAAACCTAATGTCGTACTGCAGAAGAAGACAGTTGAGAAGGATGGCTATGAAGCTATTCAGCTTGGCTATGAAGATGTAAAGGAACAGCGTGCTACAAAGGCTGCAATCGGACATGCAAAGAAGGCTAACACAGCTCCTAAGCACTATATCGCTGAAGTCAAGGGCGATGAAATGAACGGTTTCGAAGTTGGTGCAGAAATCAAGGCTGATCTGTTCAAGGCCGGTGACATCGTAGATGTCCAGGGCACATCAAAGGGCAAAGGCTACAGCGGCACGATCGTTCGTAACAATGCTAAGCAGGGACCTCTGACACACGGCGGTTCCAAGAACGCAAGACATATTGGATCACTTGCTACAAACGGCCGTAACAACGGCGTTGTCAACAAGGGCACAGTAATGCCAGGCGAAGAAGGAAGATACACAACAACAAACCAGAACCTGACGGTCATCAAGGTCAATGCTGAAGAAGGATATATCCTTGTCAAAGGCAATGTACCAGGACCGAGAAAGGGACTCGTTACAATCAAGACTACAGTTAAGCCTGTCAAGGAAGTGAAGACTTCCGAGCTGATTTCCTACCAGGGAGCATCTGTTGAAGAGGAACTTGCAAAGGTTGCCAATACAGTAAATGCTGAACTCGCTGCTGAAGAAGCAAAGAAGGAAGAAGCTGAAAAGGCTAAGAAGGCTGCCGAGAGTGCAGCTCGCAAGGGAAAGTGAGGATAAACAATGTCTCAGATTGATGTATACAATCAGGAAGCTAAGGCCGTTAAGAAGGTCGAGCTGTCCGATGCTGTATTCGGCATTGAACCGAATCAGCAGGCAATCTATGACTCTGTTCTTGCTTATCTTGCAGGATTAAGACAGGGTACACATAGCACATTGACAAGAAGCTTTGTCTCTGGCGGCGGCAAGAAGCCATTCCGTCAGAAGGGTACAGGACGTGCTCGTCAGGGTTCTACTCGTGCAACACAGTTTAGACATGGCGCTATTGCATTTGGACCTCACCCAAGAAAGTACAGTGTCAAGCTGAACCGCAAGGTCAGACAGCTGGCTCTCCGTTCCGCTCTATCTGAAAAGAACGCAGATCAGGATCTGACTGTTATCGAGAATCTCAGCTTTGATGAGATCAAGACAAAGAAGGCTGTTGCATTATTGAATGCATTCGGATTTGACAGAAAGACATTATTTGTCGCTGATGCATCAGAAGATTTCGACAATGCATTTGTTTCCATGAGAAACATTCCGAACGCAATGCTCGTTACAGTTTCCAGCCTCAATGTCTATGACATTATGAACGCAGATAAGATCGTGTTCACAGAAGCTGCTGCTGTTAAAGCAGGGGAGGATTTCGCCGCATGAGCGCACGTGATATTATCATCAGACCGATCGTCACTGAAAAGACAATGAAGCTTTCTTCCGATGAAAACAAAGTAACGTTTGAAGTCGCAAGAGATGCTAATAAGTCTTCCGTAAAACAGGCTATTAAAGAGATCTACAACATCTCTGCGGAAAAGGTGAACATCATCAACCAGCACTCAAAATCAAAGAGAGTTGGCAAATATGAAGGCATGACAAAGGCAATCAAGAAGGCCATCGTTACATTACCTGAAGGAAAGTCTATCGATCTCTTCAAGAATGAAGAGAGCAAGTAAGCATTAAAATATCGGAGGAATTCGCTATCTCCGGACAAACTGCGAAAGGAAAATAAAGGAAAATGGCAATCATAAAGTATAAGCCGACCA
>JAAYWN010000095.1 GCA_012516665.1 Erysipelotrichaceae bacterium | reverse complement strand
CTATAGGAATTGCCTTTTGTGACAAATTCCCTTGATAACTTCTATGACAATATCGCTTGATAACGACACACTGCCCCTTTTCTTCCTGAATTCATTGCGAAAAAAAGAGGGTTATTGTATAATGACCTAGCTGTTATTTTTGCTCCTGTGGCGGAGCTGGTAGACGCAGTAGACTCAAAATCTGCCGATAGCAATATCGTGCCGGTTCGAATCCGGCCAGGAGCACCTATATTGAAAAAAGCTTAACGCAAGGTTAAGTTTTTTTATTGCTGACAGCGGAGCAGTTATGGTTTTACAATATGCGTCTTCTTCAGCTGCTTAATGCAGTTCTCATAATTATCATTGGCCAAGGCAGTATAAAGAATATCGATAATATCCAGCTGGGAGATACGTGAGGACATGGCAGCTGATCGGAACAAGGATTCATTGGCTGTTGTATACAGCTTATAATCTGCTAATTCTGAAATTGGACTGTCAACACAGCGGGTAATAACAATGATCGGTGTATGATTGTCTTTCATTGCTTTCATGCATTCGATCATTTCTGTCGTCTGGCCGCTGTAAGAGATGACAACACCGACATCGTCACGCGTGCTGTTCCGCGCACTGAGCAGCTGCAGATGCCAGTCTTCATTGATCGTGCATGGCTTATTGATCCGCAGCAGTTTTTCATAGGCATCTCGTCCAGCAAGCCAGGAGGCGCCAAGACCGAAGAGAATGACACTTTTGGCTTTTTCTAAAAGCGCAACACATTTCTGCAGGGTATCTGTATCCATCAGATGCTGTGTATCTAAAAGAGACTGCACATTTTTATAGGTGATCTTCTGAATGATCTCGCTGATGGAATCCCCTTTTTCAATGTCCTCACGGGACAGGCTCATGTTTTCATCCCGCAGGGCGATCTCCACGGTCAGACTGCTGCGAAAATCTTTGTATCCTTCAAAGCCGAGGTCGCGGCACATGCGAATTACCGCCGAAGAAGAAACAAAAGCTTTATCCGCCAATTCATGAACACTGAGCATACTCGCTCTCTGAGGATCGGCCAGCACATAGTCGGCAGCCGCATATTCGGCAGGGTTGAGACCATCACGTCCTTCCCGCAAACGTATCAATGCATTTTTCATACCTCTATTATTCTCCTTTCAATGAAATCTCATTTAGCCAAAGTATAGAACAAAGTTACAAACATATCACCTGTTATTGAAATAAAAATATTTCGATTTACTATGAAATAGCACTTAAGAGCTATGCCTGAAGGCGCCGGGCATGACAAAAGAAAGATAATACAGGAGGTGAATGTATTGAATCTGGATAAGTTGACAACAGAATCACGGAACCCCGAAACGATGAATCTGGATCAGATGTCTTCACTGGAAATCGTAACTGAAATGAATCGTGAAGATCAGAAGATCCCGGCCTGCATCCAGCCGCTGCTGCCGAAAATTGCGCAGGTAGCGGATTGGGCTATTGAAGCAATGCAGCACGGCGGAAGGATCATCTATATCGGTGCAGGGACCAGCGGAAGACTTGGCGTATTGGATGCGGCGGAATGCCCGCCTACATTCGGTGTATCGCCAGAAGAGGTCGTAGGACTGATTGCTGGCGGGAACGGAGCTTTTATCAGCGCCAAAGAAGGTGCTGAAGATGACCGTCAGCAGGGAAAACAGGACATGATCGATCATGAACTGAAGAAGACAGATATTCTGATCGGCTTGGCTGCAAGCGGAAGAACACCGTATGTGATCGGTGCACTGGAATATGCAGATTCGATCGGATGCCATACGGCGGCTGTCTCTTGCAATAAAGATTCAGCTATTGGGAAGGTCTCGGATGCGGCAATCGATGCGGTTGTCGGCCCGGAAATCCTGACAGGCTCAACTAGGCTCAAAGCAGGAACAGCTGAAAAGATGATCCTGAATATGATCTCCACAGCTTCCATGGTAGGAGTTGGAAAAGCTTATATGAATCTGATGGTCGATGTGAAGCAGACAAATGAAAAACTGCGTGCAAGGGCCGAAAAAATCGTTGTGGAAGCGACCGGAACAGATACTGCTACGGCAAGGAAAAAGATCGATGAAGCCGGCGGCAGCTGCAAGACCGCGATCACCATGATCTTGGCAGACTGCGATGCTGAAGAAGCAGAAGCAAGGCTGCAGAAAGCAAATGGCCATGTACGCATGGCAATCAAGCAAGGGGAATAGAAAGAAGGGGATTTATAGTATGACAAATGAAGAATTGGTACAGAACATTTTGAAACAGGTCGGCGGCAAAGACAATGTTGTTTCAGCAACAAACTGTATGACACGTCTGCGTATCAATCTGAAAGATGATGCCAAACTGAATGAAGAAGAATTGAAGAAAACAGAGGGCGTTCTGGGCACTGTCCACGATCGTCCGCAGTATGTAGAAGTTGTTGTCGGCCCTGGCAAGAGCCGCAAGTGTGCAGACATCTGTTTCGATATGGGAATTCCTTCTACCGGAACAACAAGCACGCAGAATGACTGGCAGGCAAACAAAGCTGCCGTAAAATCAAAGCAGAAGAGCAATCCGGTCCGCAATGCCCTGAAGATCTTCGGTGAGATCTTTATTCCGCTGATCCCAGGCGTTGTTGCGGCAGGCCTCTGCTCAGGCATTTCTACATTGATCACACAGGTCAATCCAAACTATGCCCAGAATACATTCTTAGCAGTCGTAGTTGCATTGCTTGGTCTGATCTCAACGGCTTTCATGACATATCTGACGGCTTGGGCTGGCTACCGTGCGGCAGAACGCTTTGGCGGAACGCCGATCTTAGGCGGCATGCTTGGTATGATCACAGGCTTGGATGGCATCAATGCACTGTCTAAGCTGGTCGGCTGGTTCAACGAAGGATCTCCATTGGATTCTCTGTTAAGAAGCGGCAGAGGCGGTGTCTTATCAGCTGTCCTTGGTGTCTATGTGATGGTCAAGGTTGAAAAGTGGATCCGCAGAAGAATGCCGGATTCCATGGATATTGTATTTACACCTATTCTTACACTGATCATCTGTGTCATTCCATATATTTTCCTGATCATGCCGGCATGCGGACTTGTTTCAACGGGCCTGGTATGGATCGTACAGGAGATCTGCATGAGCTCCAACGTATTTGTCAGGATCATTGCCGGCTTTATTTCCTCCGCTCTGTTCCTGCCTATGGTCGCTATGGGCATGCATCATGGCTTAGTCGCTCTGTATACAGTTCAGCTGAATACACTTGGCTATGTCACACTGTATCCGGCTCTCTGCATGGCTGGCGCCGGCCAGGTAGGTGCAGCATTTGCAATCTATCTGAAGGCTAAAAAAGTCAAGAATGAGAGAATGAAGGCTGTTATCAGCGGTGCACTCCCTGCCGGTATCCTTGGAGTTGGCGAACCTTTGATCTATGGTGTTACACTTCCAATGGGAAAACCATTCATCACAGCTGGACTTGGCGCCGGTTTCGGCGGTGCCTTCGTTATGGCAATGCAGGTCGCTGCAACAGCTTGGGGACCATCGGGCATCTTGGCGTGCTTTGTCATGACAGCCGGTCCTACTGGCGCAGTGTCTTCTGTTGCCTGCTATGCTGTCGGTATCGTGATCTCTTACATCATGGGCTTTATCATTACCAATGCTTTGGTGAAGGATAATGAAGTTGCCGAAGCTTAATGTCCTTGGACATTCAGCCTATCTAAATGAAAATGAGCTTGAAACACCTGATGCGTCTGCACCAGGCGTTTCGCTTATTTTTATTTCTCTGCATATTCCTGAAGAATTCAATCAGGATTTTGCGGAACGGGCTGAACATTGGATCAATGACCTGCATGCAAAGGGCTACCGTATTTTAGCTGATGTATCACAGGAGACCCTCGCTCAGTTCCATGAAACAGATCTTCTTGCCTTGGCAAAGAGACTGCATCTTTGGGGCGTGCGCTTGGATTATGGGTTTTCTCTTTCAGAAGTACTGCGGGTCTGCGCTGCTATGCCAACAGCTGTCAACGCATCAACGATCACTATGTCAGAAGCACAGGCAATGGCAGAAACAGGAAAATGCGTTATGGCAATGCATAACTTTTATCCGCGCCCGGAAACAGGCTTAGATGAGGATGCTTTCCGAGAACAGAATGAGATGCTTCATCGTGCAGGCATGCAGGTCATTGCTTTTATTGCCGGTGATGAGCATAAGCGCGGTCCATTGAAGGAAGGCCTTCCGACATTGGAAAAACATCGTACATGGACACTGTTTGCGGCATATGCGGATCTATGTCTCAATGACAGTGTGGATTATGTATTTGCTGGCGATCCAGGAGTATCTTCGTTCCAGGAACGCCGTATTGCCAGATACATTCATGATGATGTGATGGAGATCCCATGCACGCTGCAGAAAGAATATGAATCTTTATATGGCAGAGTATATACAAATCGCATTGATTCTCCGAAAAGACTGATCCGTTTTCAGGAATCGCGCGGTTTCGGCATGCCGGCCCAAGAAATGGCCAAGCAGGGCCAGATCCTGCCGCGGATCCGCGGAAGCATTACCATGGACAATATGCTCTATGACCGCTATTGCGGAGAGATCCAGCTGATGCGGGAAGATCTTCCGGCAGATAAGAAAGTCAATGTGATCGGCATGACAAAGGATGAAGATATGCCTTTGATCGATCTGATTAAGGGAAATCAAAGATTTGCATTAGTGCGAGAATAAGCAGTATATGCTTATTCTTTTATTTATGCATGCATGACAATTGAAGTCAAGCTATGAACTATTGTTTCAACATCTTCATAATTCATTGAAATCAAAATTCATTCACCTATACTCATTATTAGAAGGTACCTGTGCATATACATGCATGAATGATTCGGGACCTGGATCTTTTATAAATACAGAAGTTGAGAGTGAATACATTTTTTCATTATGGAAAATTCACACTAAGTGTGTGTCTTTTTAAAAATGGCTTTATGCCAAGGGAGGAATGAAATGAAAAAGCTTCTGAGTATGCTGCTTGCCGCAAGTTCAATGATCAGTATGACCGCATGCGCGCAGGCAAAAGAATCCACTGCACTGAAGGGAACCAAAGTGGATGAACCGACGGAAACAGGCTGGAAAGGACAGGCAGTATTCCCGGATTGGGATGGGTATGTTGATGATACTCTGGCCATGAATTCAATGTACAGTTTTAAAGATTATGAAGGTCAGGGAAGCGTCTATGTAACGGTCGCTGACGGTGTCAGCAGCTACAAGATGTATGTGAATGATCAGGAAGTAGATACTTCCAGCATGAAAGATGCAGGTACCTATAAAGTAGATATCTCTTCGGCAGCTGTCAATGGCACAAATACACTGCAGGTATCCAACATACAACCAAGCGATGCCGAAAAAGCAGTGACCGTAAAAATCCCATATCCAACTGTGATCGATGGCAAACTGGCAGATGCCGGCATCAGTCAGGATGCAGCAGATATGATCTCATCCATTGTGCAGTCGGATGTAGACAATGGCTTTACAAGTGCACAGATGGCAGTTGTAAAAGATGGAAAGCTTGTCTATCAGAATTGCTGGGGCGCATTGGATTCATACAATCAGGATGGCACTGCAAAAACAGACAGTGCTGCTGTCACAAATGATACATTGTATGATCTGGCATCCAATACGAAGATGTATGCGGTGAACTATGCTCTGCAGTATCTTGTAACAAATAAAAAGATCGATCTTGATACAAAGATCGCTGATATTATCGGCGATGATTTTGTCAATGATACAATTGAAGTGGAATACGCAAAGCAGGAAAATCCATCGCTGGAAACAAATAAAGCATGGAAAGCTGAACTGACGATCCGTGATATTCTGCGCCATCAGGCAGGTTTCCCAGCTGATCCGCAGTACCATAATGATGCTTTTGATCAAACGACCCAGAAAGCTTCTTCCGGTACGGCAAATGTACTGTACAGCGGCAGCGATGGGACCGAGGCGACCAAGCAGAATACATTGAAGTCCATCTGCATGACACCGCTGATGTATGAACCAGGTACGAAGACGGTCTACAGCGATGTAGATTACATGCTTCTGGATTTCATCATTGAGAAAACAGTAGGCAAAGATCTGAATACCTTCCTGAAAGAGACCTTCTGGGATCCGATGGGATTGAAGAATATCACATACAATCCGCTGAAGAATGGTTTCTCTAAGAGCGATTGTGCAGCTACAGAGCTGAATGGCAATACAAGAGATGGTGCAATTAATTTCACCGGCGTCAGAAAAGATACGATCCAGGGTGAAGTGCATGATGAAAAAGCATACTATGCAATGGCTGGTATGAGCGGACATGCCGGACTGTTTGCAAATGCGACGGATCTGGCAAAGCTGGCTTCCGTGATGCTGACGGGTGGCTATGGCAATACAAGCTTCTTCTCGCAGGATATCATGGATACTTTCACAGCTCCGAAAAAAGAAACTGCAGCAAACTGGGGCCTTGGCTGGTGGCGTGAAGCAGATGATGAAAGAGTCTGGTACTTTGGCACGCAATCCAGCAGTGATACGATTGGACATCAGGGATGGACAGGAACGCTCACGATGATCGATCCTTCCCGCAATCTTGCCGTTGTCTATCTGACAAACAAGATCAATTCGCCAGTCACGGATCCAAGCAAGAATGCCAATAAGTTTGATGGCAGCAGCTACACTTCAGCAACGCTTGGCTTTGTTCCGCAGATCCTGTCGATCGGTATGGACAGCAGTGCAAAAGTATCAAGTCAGCTCAGCGCATTGGCAGCGGATATGGCTTCCGAGAAATTCAAACTGATCAATGCTTCGAAGACACCGGTGACAAAGGACTCTGCCATTGTCAAAGCAGGCTACTCTTTGATCAATGTCGTCTTCAAAAGAGCAGAGGCAACGAAGAGCTCCGAAGATCGCAAATATGCGGAAGATACGCTTGGCCTGCTGGATGCAGATCGTGACAGTGAAGAGATCGAAGCTCTGCAGAAACGCATCACTTGAAAAAAATGAAGCTATTCAAGCGATGAAATTTGCGTTACGATAGCATTTAAATAAAGGAGCACTGTATGTTTGAAATGTTCAAAAAGAAGGAAACGGCAGTCAGTGTCAGCGATGAAGCAATCGTAGCACCTGCCGATGGAGAACTGTTTCCAATTGAATCTGTAAAAGATGAGGTGTTTGCCCAGAAGATGATGGGAGATGGCATTGCCTTTCGCTATCATCAGGATCGCACTGTTCTCTGTGCACCATGCAATGGCGTGCTGAGCGTTCTGTTCCCGACGGGGCATGCCTTCGGCATCACAATGAACAATGGGGTTGAAATACTTGTCCATATCGGTATCGATACCGTCAATGCCAAAGGCGATGGTTTTAGGCTGTTCAAAAAGAAACAGGGAGATACGGTCAAAGCAGGTGACCCGATCGTTGAGGCAGATATCCAAAAGCTGGGGCAGACTTATGATATGAGCACCATGCTGATCATTACCGACAGCCGCGATCACAAGATCTCATTCATTGATCCATGCATTGTCACAAAAGGACAGTCCCTTCTGAAGAAGTAAATGTTCTGATCTAGGAATGCTTTCCCAAGATGGAAGACATTCCTTTTATTTTCGTTTACGTATTGGCGTTTTTGTATAGGTAAAACAGGGGCCAAATGTTGGACAGAGACACTGAAATAGTGGTAAAGTACCCATGTTTGATGAAATACTATGAAATGTACTGTTGAGGGAGGAATTATGGCAGGAACAGGCGAAAAGATGAAACATGCAGCTGAAAGAAAAGCAATTGAAGTTGTTGCGGATCAGCTGATCAAAAATCTGAAAAAAAAGGGTGATTATGCGGAGAGAACGGAGACATATTTAAAGATTGTAGATATGGCTGAGAAGTTCTATCCGGAAGCCAAAGATAAGATGGATGGCATACGCAGATATGTATCTGATCCAAATCACAGATGGATGAGAATGATCAATCATATTATTGATGATGCAGATCCAAACTATGCAAAGATGATGCTCTTGGATCTTGGCTATGAATCATTCTTCAGAGGTACCAAGACGATCCGTGAGAATCGTACGAAGTACAACTGCAATATTCCTTGGCTGATCCTGTTTGATCCAACGTCCGCATGCAATATGCACTGTGTAGGATGCTGGTCTGGAACATATGGCCATAAGGCTTCTCTGACATATGATGAGATGAATAAGATCGTGACTGAAGGCAAAGAGCTCGGTGCTCATTTGTATATGCTGACAGGCGGCGAACCAATGGTCCGCAAGAATGATGTTCTGCGTCTTTGTGAAGAACATCAGGACTGCTTCTTTGTTGCTTATTCAAATTCAACATTGATCGATGAAGAACTGTGCAAGAAGATCCAGAAGCTTGGCAACTTATCCTTCATGCTTTCTATTGAAGGTACACCGGATACCAATGATGCAAGACGCGGCAAGGGACATTATGCTGCAGCAATGCATGCAATGGATCTCTTAAAGCAGTATGGCATTATCTTCGGCACATCTATCTGCTATACAAAGGATAATGTTGAGGCTGTCACATCTGATGAATTCTTCAATCTGCTGACAAGCAAGGGCGCTCACTATGGTTTCTATTTCCATCTGATGCCAGTAGGCAACAATGGTGTGCCTGAACTGATGCCTACGGTCGAACAGAGAGAATATATGATCAAGCGGATCAGAAGCATCCGTACGGAAGAATCAAATATTGAATTCTTCCCAATGGACTTCCAGAATGACGGTGAATTTGTCGGCGGATGCATTGCCGGAGGCAGAAACTATTTCCATATCAATGCCAGCGGAGATGCAGAACCATGTGTATTCATCCATTTCTCCAACACGAACATCAGAGATCATACAATCTTAGAGATGCTGAAGTCCCCATTGTTCATGGCATATCATGAAGGACAGCCATTCAACAGAAATCATCTGAGACCATGCCCAATGCTGGAGAATCCGGAACAGCTGAAGGAAATGGTAGCTGCTACAGGTGCTCATCAGACCAATGAAGAGTCACCGGAAGAAGTCGATCATCTGATTGCAAAGACAATTCCATATGCTGAAAAGTGGAAGCCGGTCGCAGATCGTATCTGGGCTGAAGAAAAGCATAAGAAGCCTTCTTATGAGAACTATACTGCTGAGAAGCGTGAACATGCTGATCTGGCAGGATTCCATCATGCTGATGGCACAGAGCATATTGATACAGATGTCAATGCACCGGAGCAGGAAAACAATATTCAGTAATACAGGCCGCTGCTGATTAGCGGTCTTTTCTTTTGCTTTCTGGAAAGAGAAACAATGCATTTCCTGTGAATAGAAGGGTAGAGGGGAAAGGCCCTCATGGAGGAAAGCATATGTATGATCAGAATGCAGCAGAATTAATCGGCACCATCGCAGAAGCACCTAGATTTAAAAAAACGGAGAATACAAACAGATCAAAAATTGATTTTGTCATGAAGATCCATCGTCTGCAGTCGCCGAATTCTTATGATCGGATCTATGTGACAGCTTGGGAAGATCTGGCAGATCAGGTAAAGGAATCCTATGGACAGGGAGACCGCATTGCAGTGAAAGGCAAGATCAACGTCAGTTCTTATAAAGCTGGTGAGCAGAACCGCTACTATACGCGAGTGATTGCAGATGAAGTCAGTGTTCCAAAGGAGGAAAAAGGAAAAGGTTTCGGCTATGTAAAAGTTCCGGAAGAAAAGCCTGCGGAGCAGAATGCATGAGAAAGAAGCTGCACTTGGCATTGGCTCTTCTTCTTTTGCCGACGGGAATGATGCCGGTATATGGTGAAGAAGGGAAACAGATGATCCATCTTTCTGTGCATGCAGCGGCAGATCCATCGCTCCCATGTGCAGAAGCAGTATACGAAGTTTTTCAGGATGAAAAAGCACTGCTTCCTGCCGTAAATGAAAAAGGGGAAGCATTGATCATGAAAACAGATGCGAAGGGCGAAGCACAGATGGAACTGCCGTCGGCTTTCTTTCTGAAGATGAAGACCGCAGGCAGAGGATACTATATGGATCCGCAGGTCATTGCTGTAAAGAAGGATCTTTCTCTTGCCCTATGGCCGATCCGCTTTGTTTTCAATACGGGTGAACGGACAGCAGAAATGCAGCTGAAGCAGGCAGATGGCACCATGCTTCCAAGCCGTCAGGCAGAAGCGGGACAGCACTATACAGCCTATGAAGCTGCGCCAGACAGCTATCAGTCAGCCAAGCCCCTTTCAGTTGAGGTACCTCTCTATCGCCAAGAAAAAAATGATCCGATCATCCTGCAGACAGAAGAACAGAAATATGGCAATGCGGTGATCAATTTCTTAGATGGACAGACGGTCATCCCAGGCATTGGATATCAGATCTATCAGGATGCCCAGGGCACGGCAAAGGCAGAAGATGTGTGCGGCCGGGATTTAATTGGCGTCAGTGAAACAGAGAAAAAGACAATGATGCTTGTGCCTGGGACATATTATCTGAAGATCACAGATGTGCCTTCTTCTTTCTGCATGCCTTCCGATATGATCTCATTCAAAGTGCAGGCAGGTGAGGATACGGCAGTGGAGACAGAACTGCAGAAAATGGCAGTGCATGTACATGTGCTGGATATTTCATCAGGAAAAGAAATCGCGGCCGATGTCAGATGCCTTCAAGAAGAACAGCAGGTCCAAGACGGCTGGCAGCGGGAAAAGACGTATCAGATCAAAGCAGAGCCAAAAGATCCCGGGTACTTTCATCTTCAGCCGCAGACAGTCTCTATTCCTGCCGATGCAGATGCGCCCTTGGATGTGATATTCAAAGCAGTTCCTTTCACCATCCATGTACAGGGGACCGATCGTGAGACGGGTGCAGAGGTTGCCATGAAGTATGAGATCCGCAGCTCTTCCGGAGATCTTTTATCTAGAGCTCAGGCAGGCGAGACGGTGATCTTTCATGAAATATCCTGTCTGCCGGGGTATGAGAGCTCCGGCGATCAGCAGATGGTCATTCCCGCATCTTCAGATGTACCGCAGACGTATGAGATCTCCTTTCCGCATGATCCATACACAATGGTGCATTTGAAAGCTGCAGCTGGTTCTTTGATTGCTCTGTATGAGGATGAAGCATGTACCTGTCCTGCTCTGGATCGCCATGGTATGCCAGCCCAGACTGTGCTCATGGAAGATGAAGCAGTATTGGAAATGCCGAACGGCATTTATTATGCCAAGCAGAATGAAGTCTCCTCTGGCTATTTTTTGAATACCGACCATTACGTTCTCCGGTGCCAGCGAACAATCAGTTTGGATGCGGAACTTGCTTTTTACAATTGCAAAGCAGGCCTTGAAATCATCAGTACTGTTCACGGCAGCGGTACGCCGGAGATCATCTATGATATCAAGGAGAACGGACGCATCATTGCATCGCTCAGCAGTACATCCGGCGATTGGATCAGCGAAGGGATCAATGCCGGGCATACCTATGAAGTTTCTGTACAGAAGATCCAGGGACAGTATGTGTATCAGCCTGCGCAAAGTGCAGTGATAGAAGCGAGCAGCACGCTCCCGTCAGTAGAATTCAGCTTTGATCCATACATTGATCTGATGCTGCGTACGGAAGGCAGAAGCACTGTAAAGGGCGCCCTTTATCTTGATGCCGAACAGGAAGAAAAAGCATTGGATATTTATGGCAATCCATGTGAGATGCTGCTGTCTTCACAAGGTGCCAGTGTCAAGATCGCCCCGGGGACCTATTGGTTCATCAGTGAAGCAGTACCTCACTGCTATCGTACAAAAAAAGAGATCATTGTAACGGAGGAAGCTATGCAGCAGAACATGCAGATCGAACCGGCATCCGTTAAAGCATCTATCGAGATCGACAATCTTGGTGAAAGCAGCCATACGATGGAACTGCGTGATGAAGATGGAAATCTGATCAAAACATGGAAGGCAGATGAAGAAAATAAAGCCATCGCTGCGGAAAGGCTGGAAGCAGGAAAGAATTATTTCGTTAAGGATAAAGATTCGGGAGAGGAGACAGACTTTGCAATGCCTTCAGAAGAACCGTCAGAGAAGCCGATCATCAAAGTGGAGACCAAGGAAAAGAAGGAGGATTCGCTGGATCAGAAAGAGGTCCCTCAGGCTCTGTGGCTGTTCGGGGGCGCAGCTGCTCTGATAGCAGCAGCCGGAGGCGGGCTGCTCATGCATCACAAAAATGAAAAAGTTTCATAGAATGAAAATAGTATCATTTTCTCTTGACTAGTCGATCTGGAATGCTATGATGGAACCATCAATAAAGCGCTGATGGGAAAAAGTAGCTGGATCGTGCTGACAAAGAGAACTTCCGTTTGATGAGAAGGAAGGGCAGAAGGTACAGTGAAAACACATCCCGGAGCAGTTCATCTGAACACAGTAAGGTGAAACGGCGGTGCCCGTTACAGCACAAGAGTATGTTGGTACTCAATGAGACTGAAGACCGTGAGGCTTCAGTGAAATCAGGTGGAATCACGTCATAACAGGACGTCCCGATATGGGGCGCCTTTTTGTTTATTGCTGGAAGGAGAAAACTATGAATCAGATCAGAATGCCGCAGGGAATGAGAGACTTGATCAGTGAAGAATGTGAGAAAAAGGAAGCTTTAAAAACGAGGATCGAAAAAGTATTTGCATCGTATGGATATCGTTCTTTGGAAACACCGGCAGTTGAATATCTTGAAACATATGCCAATGGCTATGGAGATATGGCGGATGAAGAAATGTATAAGTTCTTTGATCAGGAAGGAAGGACACTGGTCCTGCGGGCAGATATGACCGTCCCGATTGCCAGGATGTGTGCCTCTAAGTTCAGCAATGCAATGCCTCCTTTCCGTTTCCGCTATTGTTCAGATGTATTCAAAGTGCGCCATACTTTTGCTGGACAGCGAAATGAAGTGACGGACTGCGGCATTGAACTGATCGGATGCGACAGCCGTTCGGATCTTGAGGTCCTTTGCACGGCATTGGACACGATGCAGGCCATCGGCGCCAAAGAATATGTCCTTGAGATCGGCAACAGTGAATTCTTCCGCAATGCCTGCAATGCGACACAATTGTCAGAAGAGGCAGACAGAAGACTGGCCCAGCTGATCGACCGCAAATCTATGGTAGAACTGCAGGAATATTTAATGACGCTTTCATTGGATGAAAAATCACGGAACTTTTTTCTGAAGCTGCCAATGCTTGGCGGCGGACAGGAAGCACTGCTCCAGGCAGAGCAGATCAGCTTTACATCTTCCCTGAAGGAGGAAGTGAAAACGCTGAAAGATCTGTATACTGACCTGCAGTCGCTTGGCTACGGATCGCAGATCCGCTTTGATTTCGGCAAAGTGCCGCATCTGGATTATTATACCGGCATCATTTTTGAAGGATATGTCGGCCATGTCGGAACATCGGTACTGAGCGGAGGCCGCTATGATTCACTGCTGAAAAAGTTCGGGCGCGATCTTCCTGCCTGCGGTTTCTCCGTAAAGCTGGATTCCTTGATCGATATTCTGCCGGAAGAGAAGATAAATATTGCGAAGCTCTATTATGAAAGAGGAAAAGAAGCAGAAGCCTTAAAGAAAGCAAAGCAGATGCGCGTTAAAGGTGCTGTGGAACTGGTGGAAAGAGTTCAGGAGGGAAAAGTATGAGCTTATCAATAGCTTTGACAAAAGGAAGACTGGAAGAGAAGACCGTAGCGATGCTGGAAAAAAGCGGCTATGGCGTGGAACGGCTCAAAAATAAAGGAAGAGCCTTGATCTTTCCGGATACCAAAAAAGATATTCAGTATTTTCTGGCAAAACCGAATGATGTCATCACGTATGTTGAACATGGTGTAGCGGATATTGGCATTGTTGGAAAAGATACCTTGATGGAGGGCGGCAAAGATTATTATGAACTGCTGGATATGAATACAGGGGTCTGTCAGTTCATCTTAGCTGGATTGCCAGGGAACAATCCTTTGGAAAAGGTGGGACATATCAAGATCGGCACCAAGTATCCCAATGTGACCGCTTCGTATTTCCATGCCAAAGGAATGGAACCGGAGATCATCAAGATCGATGGCTCAGTAGAATTGGGACCGGTACTGGGCCTGTGCGATGGCATTGTCGATATCATGGAAACAGGAACGACCTTGAGAGAAAATGGGCTGACTGTATTTGATACAGTATGCCGGATCAGTGCCCGGGCCATTGTAAATAAAGTCAGCTTCAAATTAAAGAAAGATGAGGTCAGTGCATTTCTGCATGATCTCAGAGAAAGTGAGAAATAAAATATGCTGAAAGAAATAAAAAAAGAAGATCAGAAGCAGCTGAGAGAGTATTTGGATTCCCGTACCCAGGAGATCAATGCGGATGTATTGATGAAAGTGTCAGATATTCTGCATCGTGTAAGAGAAGAGAAAGATGCGGCGCTCATTGAATTCACGAAAAAATTTGACGGTGTCGATCTGAAAGACTTTCGGGTCAGTGAAGATGAGATCGATGAAGCAGAAAAGAAATGCGATCCTTTCTTTATGGAATCTATGAGAAGAGCTGCGGCGAATATCCGTACGTTCCATGAAGCGCAGGTGCAGAATTCCTATCTTCAGGAAAAAGAAATGGGCATCTACTTAGGACAGAGAGTGCTGCCGTTAGCTTCGGTAGGCATCTATGTGCCGGGCGGTCGCGCACAGTATCCTTCTTCTGTACTGATGAATGCGATCCCAGCTCATGCAGCAGGGGTCAAGCGGATCGTTATGGTCACCCCGCCGAACAAAGAAGGCGGGATCAATCCGAATATTGCTTTTGCGGCACGCTTGGCAGGCGTGACAGAGATCTACAAAGTCGGCGGGGCGCAGGCCATCGGTGCTTTGGCATATGGCACAGAATCGATTCCGGCAGTAGATAAGATCGTCGGTCCAGGCAATATATACGTAGCCGCCGCGAAGAAGCTTGTTTACGGAAAAGTTGATATTGATATGATCGCCGGTCCTTCGGAGATCTTGGTAATTGCGGATGAAGACGCAGATCCCTGCTATGTCGCTGCCGATCTGCTGTCACAGGCAGAACATGATCCATTGGCCTCCGCTATCCTGCTGACCGATTCCCGCAGTGTCTTGGATAAAGTCGATCAGGAGCTCAAGAGACAGTCTGCTCTTCTGCCGAAGAGAGAGATCGTTGAACAGTCCCTGCAGAACTATGGCAAAGCGATCGTCTGCGCTTCGATATCAGAATGCATTGCTTTTGCCAATGCGATTGCCCCAGAGCACTTAGAGCTGTGTGTCAAAGATGCGATGAATTATTTAGGCGAAGCAGTCAATGCCGGATCGATCTTCCTGGGATATTATACATGCGAGTCGATCGGCGATTATTTCGGCGGTACGAATCATGTTCTACCGACCAGCGGAACGGCACGTTTCTCCAGTGCTCTTGGGGTAGATGCCTTTGTTAAGAAATCTTATTTCATGCACTATACCAAAGAAGCAGTGAATGCATATGGAAAATATATTGTCTCTATGGCAAAGCAGGAAGGACTGCAGGGGCATGCGCAGGCAGTGCTTGTGAGGATGGATGATGGCAAAGAAAATTGAGGCATACAGCGGGCAGAAACAGAGCGGCATTCTTCTGAATGCAAATGAAAGCTCAGAGAACCTGCCGCAGGATATTATCCAGGAGATCTTGCATGCCGTTGAAAATACTGCTTTCAACCGCTATCCGGATACCGCGCAGATAGAACTGCGCAAGGCATATGCCAAAGCGATGGGACTGCAGACAGAACAGGTCTTAGCTGGCAATGGTTCCGATCAGATGCTTGGTCTATTGATCGGCATGTTCTTGGGCAAAGGAAAATCACTGTATACATATGATCCTGATTTTTCTATGTATGAATACTACGCTTCATCCTATGAAGCAGATGTCGAAAAATATGCACTCCCTTATGATGGGTCTTTGGATATTGAAAGCTTTATCCAGCATGGCAGAGAGAAGAAAGTATCTCTGGTCATGTTCTCCAATCCGAACAATCCAACGGGAAACTGCCTCAGTATTGAACAGATCAGAAAGATCATCGCTGGATTTGCCCCGGTACCGGTGGTCATCGATGAAGCATATTTTGAGTTCTCAGATGAAACAAGTGCACTCACACTGTTAGCAGATTATGATAATCTGTATGTAACAAGAACACTGTCAAAGGCATATGGTCTTGCCGGTGTCAGACTTGGCTTTCTGATTTCTTCGGTTAAGAATATGGCACAGATCATTCCTTCTTCTGTTCCTTATGCACTGAACAGTATCTCTATGAAGATTGGGACGATCGTGCTGAGCCATGCCGATCAGATCCAGAAGCGGATCGCTGAAACAAAGGATCGGCGCAATGAGATGTATGCAAGAGTGAAGAAGCTCAGATCGATCCAGTTCTATCCAAGTCAGGCAAATTTCCTGCATGGATGCTGCGATCATAAAGAAGAACTGCTGGCAATGTTTGCCAAAGAAAATATCGTGATCCGCAATTATCAGGGAAAGAATACCTTCCGCATTACCATTGGCAATGCCGAAGAGAATGAAAAAGTATGGCAGGTACTGAAGAAGTACGAGGAGGAATTCGCATGAGGACGGCAGAGATCGATCGGGAAACAAAGGAAACAAAGATCCATGTTTCATTGGACCTGGACGGCAATGGAAAGACAGATATCGATACCGGTATTGGGTTCCTGGATCACATGCTGGAACTGATGGCTTTTCATGGCAGACTTGATCTTACGCTAAAAGCCAAAGGCGACTTGGATGTAGATGATCATCATACCGTAGAGGACTGCGGCATTGCATTGGGCACGGCGGTCAAAGAAGCACTTGGCGATCGCATCGGCATTGCCCGCTATGGAAGCTTTACGCTGCCGATGGATGAAGCACTGGCCAGCGTATCTTTGGATATCAGCGGACGTCCGTATCTTGTTTTCAATGTGAAGTTCACCCGTGAACAATTGGGGATGCTGTCGACAGAAATGATTGAGGAGTTCTTCCGTGCCTTTGCGGTGAACAGCGGCATCACGCTGCATATCAATCTGCTCTATGGTGAAAATGATCATCATAAAGCAGAAGCTGTCTTTAAAGCCTTCGGACATGCATTGGCAGAAGCTGTGAAGATCATTGGAAATGAACTGCCGACAACAAAAGGATATCTGGAATGATCGGCATCATTGATTACGGAATGGGAAATCTTGCCAGCGTATCCAATGCCCTATATAAGATCAAGCAGGAAAGCTGCATTTCCAGCGATCCGCAGATCCTGAAGGACTGTGATCGGCTGATCCTGCCGGGCGTCGGTGCGTTCGGCGACTGCATGGCAAATCTGCAGCAGAGGCATCTGGATGCTTTCATTCTTGATCAGGTATCTCAGGCAAAGCCATTGCTTGGCATATGTCTGGGCATGCAGATGCTGTTTGAAGAAAGCGAAGAAAAAGGAACGACAAAGGGACTTGGTCTTCTGAAGGGAAACGTCGTGATGATCGATGATCCGTCTGTACCGATCCCTGAGATCGGCTGGAATGATCTGATATGGAACCATGGCTCTGCTCTGGCAAAAGAACTGCCGGAGAAGACTTATGTATACTATGTGCATTCCTATTATGCCAAAGCACATGATGAGGACCTGCTTGCATACTCAATGTATGGCAATGTCAGAGTAGCAGGCATCGTGCAGCAGAAGCATGTCATGGGGACACAGTTCCATCCGGAAAAGAGCGGCCGGGACGGCTTGCGCATCTTAAAGTATTTTGCGGAGGAATTCCAATGATCATACTTCCGGCAATTGATATTATTCAAGGCAGGCCAGTGCGCCTGTATCAGGGAGATTATGCCAAGAAAGAAACGGTCGCAGATTCCGTCCTGGATACAGCTCAGAAGTTTGCGGAGGAAGGTGCTGACTGCCTTCACATGGTAGATCTCGACGGAGCGAAAAGCGGACGCAAAGAAAATGCCGAAATTATCATCGAGACGGTACAGAAGATCGGCATTCCCGCGGAAGTCGGCGGCGGGATCCGCACCATGGAAGATATTTCTTACTATTTGGATCAGGGCGTGGACCGGGTGATCTTAGGAACGGCTGCGATCAATGATGAAGCTCTTTTAAAGAATGCCTTGGAACATTATGGCAGCCATATTGCTGTTGGCATGGACTGTCGGGATGGCTTTGCGATGGGCCAGGGCTGGCTCAGCCGGAGCAGTCTGTATTATCTGGATTTTGCCAAGCATTTGGAGCAGATGGGCGTCCGTACGGTCATCTTTACCGATATCTCTAAAGACGGCACACTGCAGGGACCGAATCTGGCCATGCTGAAAGAACTTCAGAAGACAGTATCGATGCAGATCATCGCCTCCGGCGGTATCCGCGATCTGAAGAACATTCAAGACCTTGCGGCTCTGGATCTGTATGGGGCAATCACCGGCAAAGCAATGTATGCCGGTACACTGGATCTGAAACAGGCAATTGAAGCAGGGAAGGAGAAAACATGCTGACAAAGAGAATTATTCCCTGTCTTGATGTGAAAAATGGGAAAGTCGTAAAGGGCATCAACTTCATCGGTCTGAAGCAGGTCGGAGAACCTGTTGAACTTGCAGAAAAATACGAAGCACAGGGAGCGGATGAATTGGTCTTTCTGGATATTACAGCAACCAGCGATGGCAGGAATACAATGATCAAAGCAGTCGAAGATATCGCTAGGCATATTTTTATTCCTTTTACGGTAGGCGGCGGGATCCGTTCTGCTGAAGATGTACGAAAACTTCTGCGGGCAGGTGCCGATAAGTGCTCTCTGAACAGTGCTGCTGTCAATGATCCGGACCTGATTGCTGAGTGCGCAGAACAGTTCGGCAATCAATGTGTTGTCCTAGCAGTCGACGGCAGAATGAGACCGGATCGCAGCGGATGGAATACGGTGATCAATGGCGGCCGTATTGACACTGGCATCGATGCTCTGACATGGATCAAAGATGGGGTCAGAAAAGGAGCAGGTGAGATCCTGCTTACTTCGATGGATGCAGATGGTACAAAAAAAGGATATGATATCCCTTTTCTTCAGGCAGTAAAGAAAGAGGTCAATGTCCCGGTGATCGCTTCCGGCGGATGCGGATCTTTAGAGGATTTCTATGAAGTATTTGCCAAGCATGCTGCCGATGCAGCTTTGGCAGCTTCATTATTTCATTATGATGAACTGACAGTAGGAGACGTAAAATCATTTCTTAATAAGAAAGGGATTCCGGTGCGTTTATGATCAAAGTTGATTTTGCCAAAGGAAATGGATTGGTGCCATGCATCGTGCAGGATGAAAAAGGTCAGGTACTGATGCTTGCATATATGAATGAAGAAAGCCTGTGCCGGACACAGGAGACAGGCTATGCGACCTATTGGTCGCGCAGCCGCAGGGAACTATGGGTCAAGGGAGAAACATCCGGTCATTACCAGCATGTACTGTCGATCAAAGTCGATTGTGATGAGGATACTCTGCTGATCAAAGTGAAGCAGGATGGAGCGGCCTGCCATACAGGACATTACAGCTGCTTCTATCGCACATTGGAAGGAGAAGAAACGAATGAATGAATTAGAAAAGCAGTACGCCAGTGCATTGGAAAGAAAAAAGAATCCTGAAGAAGGAAGCTATACGACGTATCTTTACAATAAGGGATTGGAGAAGATCCTGAAGAAAGTCGGAGAAGAAAGCTCAGAGGTCATCATTGCTGCATTGTCACAATCTAAGGAAGATCTGGTCGGTGAGATCAACGATCTGGCATATCATGTGATCGTATTAATGGTTGAAAAAGGGATCACTTTGGAAGATGTAGAAGCAGAGATGAAGAGAAGAGCTGAAAAGCAGCATAATCTGAAAGCAGAAAGAAAAACAATTGAAAATTATTAAAAAGAGGATGCGAAAAGCATCTTCTCTTTTATAATGAATAAGTATGCGGAGAAACTTATGAGCCAGTATATTATGATTCTTGAAATGATCGGTACGGTAGCCTTTGCAATTTCAGGAGCTTTGGTCGCCGTCAACGCACATATGGATCTGTTCGGCATCGTTGTGCTGGGCGTTATCACTGCGACCGGCGGCGGGGTGATACGCGATGTGATGCTGGGGCAGTTCCCGCCTGTTGCTTTTAAAGATCCTATCTATGTGGCTGCAGCTGCATTGACATCGCTGATCGTATTTTTGGTGATCTATTATGGTGTTCATCCGAAGAACGAAAAAGGGACAAATAATTTCCGTACGCTTCTGCTTGTCATGGATTCTGTTGGCTTGGCCATCTTTACGGTCATGGGCGTCAATGCAGCTTGGGAGCTATCGGCAGAAACGAATCATTTCCTCTGTGTGTTCTCCGGTGTGCTGACCGGCGTTGGCGGCGGACTTCTCAGAGATATGACGGTGAATGCATTGCCGTATATCTTCAGCAAGCATATCTATGCGCTTGCTTCCATTATCGGTGCTGAAGTATGCGTACTGTGGATGCAGGCAGGCAATCAGTTTTCTGCCATCTGGATAGGCGCAGCTGTTATTCTGATCATTCGGCTTTTAGCAGCGAAGTATCGGTGGTCGCTGCCGAAGGCACCAAAAAATCAGGCATCTGGTCATGAGCAATGAATTTTACTATAATAAAGAAGTAAGAATCATTTTATTTTGGAGGGGGTATCATTATGAGCAATCATCAGGATTATCCGACTGAAGTCAATCGCTGGGATGTATTTGAGATTTCCCTGGAAGGTCCTGCACAGGGAAATCCATTTCTTGAACAGAGACTGCAGGGAATATTCACCGGCAAGAATGAGAGCGTTGTTACCGAAGGTTTCTATGACGGAAAGGGAATCTATAGGATCCGTTTCATGCCTTCCTTTTCAGGAAGATATTCGTTTATTCTGAAGGGATCTTTTCTGGAAACAACATTGAGCGGAAGATTTGTAGTCAATGAAGCAGAAGCAGGGAACCATGGTCCTGTGCGCACTGCCAATACATATCATTTCTCTTATGAAGACGGCACTGCTTTTCATCCCGTGGGCACGATTGCTCAGGGATGGCATCTGAAATATGACGGTGATATTGCGCAGAGCCTGCAGACTTTGAAGAGCTCTGGCTTCAATAAGGTGCGCTTCAGTATTTTCCCATATCATGATGAATTCAATTTGGACGATCCTCAGTATTTTCCATATGAAGGAACGGCCATGAGCACGCATGTACTGACCAAAGAAAACTATAAAGAATATACCGGCAGCAGCGAGAACAATCATTTTCAGTATTCTCGTTTCAATACCGAATATTTTGGCCATCTTGAAACATGCATACAGGAACTTGGCAAAGCAGGTATTGAAGCAGACCTGGTCCTGTTCCACCCGTATGACAGATGGGGCTTTGATACGATGAGCGAAGCAGAAAATGATCAATATCTGAGCTATGTCATGAATCGTCTTGCCGGATATCATAATATCTGGTGGTCCTTAGCAGATGGCTGGGATGCAGATCAGAATAAAAGCCTGCAGGATTGGGAGCACTATGCCGATCTCTTAGTACGGAAGGATCCATATCATCATCTGAGATCTATTCATAATGCCCGTGAGATCTATGACTGCACGCGTCCTTGGATCAGCCATGCCTCGATCCATATTGATGATCTGTATCGTTCGGCAGAATATGTCAATGCCTATCGCATTCGTTTCCATAAACCGATCATTATGGATGATCTGGGCAGCGAAGGAAATCTTCCTTATGGATGGGGAAGCCTATCACCGGAAGAGATGACAAGAAGATTCTGGGAGACGGCAGTGCGCGGAGGCTATCCAGGCCACAGCGAAACATATCTCAAAGATCCTGAGCATATCTGGTCTATGCATGGCGGTGCACTGAACGGCGAAAGCTGGAAGCGGGCAGTCTTCCTGAAGCAGATTCTGAATGAAGTGCCAGGCAATGGACTTGCGCCAGTATCTGGTATGGATGACTGCTGCGAAGCTGTGCCGGAAGCGGAATACTGCGAACCGATCAAGACACAGTATCTTTATTACTTTGGTTTCCTGCGTCCTTCCTATCGTGAATTCTATATTGATGACGATACAGATTACACGGCAGAGATCATTGATACGTATGCGATGACGATCCATCGCTGCGGTATCTTTCATGGACATTTCAAAATAGAACTGCCGCTGCAGCCGTATCTTGCCATCCGCCTGCGCAGAGCGACAGCAGAAGACTATGCATATAAAGAACCGGAGCCGATAGCAGAAGAACAGCCGAAAGAAGCAGAGCCGGCGGATACGATTCAAGAGACCGAAGAGATCCATGAAACGGATGAGCTGAATCATACGGAAGAGATGCCGCTGCCTCAGGAAGAACAGACTGTCGAACCAGCTGAAGAACCTGCCGAGGAAACGGAACCGCAGGAAGAAGCTGTCCCGGAAGCGGATGCATTTGCGGAGACAGTGCAGCTGCCGATTGAAAAAGACCCAGAAGAAGTTCCGGCGGATGCAGAACAGGATGATCCATCTGCATCTATCAAAGATGAACTGATGGATGGTGCTGCGGAAGAAGATCTGGATTTTTCTTCCATTCCGGAATTTTTAGCCGATGATATTTCAGCGGAAACAGAAAAAACGAACAGCGAAGAAATTGAAAAAGAGGAAACGGCAGCTGAAGAAGAAATTGCCGAGGATGAGGATGAGAGCGAAGAGGATGACGAGCTTCCGGAGATCGTTACCGGTTCTTATCTGGCTATGCATAAAGATGAGAATACACTGAAGATCCCGCCTATCCATTTCGAAAAAGAAGATAAATAGTTTACTGAAAGTCAGAGAGATTCTGACTTTCTTTTACTGTACAGGGCACCGGAGTGCGGATCCGATCAATGGCAGTGATCAGATGATCGACGGTCTCCTGAATGATCTGCAGCGATGCCTTCAGTTCTTCCATTTCTTTTGAAGATGACCATCCGGCAATATAAGGAAAAGAGTATTCATGTGTATCGATGCCATAGTAGGAACATACAGCATAGGCGACTGATTCGGCCTGCACTTCTCTTTGGTAGCGGCAGGCTGGTGAATCATTCGCATCCTGATGATGCAGCAGCGCATGAGCTGTTTCATGTAGCATGGTCTTGATGGTCTGCACTTGGGAAAGAGAATCGCTGATCACGATATCATTGTCCTTTGGCCGGTAGAATCCATGCGCACCGGACGAAATACTTTCATATGTGATCGGTACGGGGCAGGCAAGGACGATGGCCTGCGCAAAACGATCGTAATCCTTGACCATGCCGGGCAGCAGATCATGCATGTAGAAGGGAAGCTCATCGCCGAAGGTCTGCCGGATATCAAAGACGCTGACCGTCCGCCAGCCGATGATCTTCGGTCCTTCATCTTTTACCAGCTCGTTGTCAATAACTATGTCATACATCTTTTTTCGCCGTATCGGAGCAATGATCTTGATGGCTTTTTCGCCCTTGCGCACACTGCGGTTGAACTGCGACTTCCATGCCTGATATCCTGCGACCAATGTTGCATCAGGTCTCTGCATCCATATCAGAAGCGAATTATTCACCGAATATGTGTGAAAGCGTGCCATTGATGATAGATATTTCTGATAGCTGTCTGAAGCAAAAACATCATGCACTCCCTTTTCCAGCTGCTGCGTGATCTGTTCAATCTGACTCTGTCTGTCCATAATGACCTCCTCTATGCTTAGTATTCACAGAAAGAAAGCAGATTCTCTAATGACGGGGATGTATTTTACATGACTTGACGGCAGTATTATAATTACTCTGTTTTGAAAATCCGCAGCAGGTTTTCATTAAGGAGGTTAGAAAAATGCAGCTGTTAGTACATATTACAAACCATGAAGAAGTGGTGACACCGATCATGGAAAAAATGATGGATAAGGGAATCCATGGCGCATCCGTCGTAGACTGTGAAGGAATGCTCACAAAGATCAATGAGGACAGTGTAGATGCACCGGCTATTTTTGGCGGTCTGCGCCAGCTGATCAATCCAGAGCGTCCGCAGCATAAGATGATCATTGTGGCATTGAAAGATGAACAGGTACAGACGGGCATCGATATTATTCATGAAGTTTCCGGCAATCTGAAACTGCCGAATACAGGAATTATGTTTGCAATGCCTATTACCAGATGGGAAGGCGTGGCAGAGAAATAATGGAAATATTACTGTATCTTGGCCTGGCTATGATCGCAGGTCTGCTTTTTACGCGTCTTACCAGACTTGTCCATCTGCCGAATGTAACTGCTTATCTGATCGCCGGCGTATTGATCGGACCTGGTGTTCTGAATCTGCTGAATGCGGATGCAGTTTCATCCTTCAGCCTGATCACCAGTACTGCTTTGGGATTTATTGCCTTCTCTATTGGTGACCAGTTCAAGCTCTCTACCTTGAAAAGCATCGGCAAACCAGCTTTGATCATTACGGTCCTGGAATCTGTCGGCGCGGTTGTTTTAGTCGATACGGTCACGATCCTATGCGGCTTTCCAAAAGCAATGTGTGTGACCCTTGGTGCTTTGGCTGCTTCTACTGCACCAGCCGCAACACTGATGGTCGTCAGACAGTATAAAGCAGATGGTCCGCTGACCAGAATGCTTCTGCCAGTAGTCGCAGCTGATGATGCGACAGGTCTGATTGCTTATTCTATATCGATCAATATTGCGATTGCGATGGTCAATAATGAAGCTTTCTCTGTTTACAGCACACTGTGCGTACCGCTGATGCAGATTGCAGCAGCTCTCGGCATCGGTGCCTTGCTTGGCATTATCCTGGGCTTGAGCCATCGCTATTTCCGTTCGCATACAAATCGTATGTCTATTGCCATTGCCTTGATCTTCTTAGGTGTTGCATTAGCAGATAAATGGGGGCTGAGCTCTCTTCTGCTCTGCATGGCCATGGGTGCCCTGTATGTCAATTGCAATAAAGATTCTGAACGTGTCCTGACGTCGATCGATGATTGGACATATCCGCTGTTCATGCTGTTCTTTGTCATTTCTGGTGCTTCTTTGGATCTTGGCGCTCTGCCGAAGGTCGGTCTGCTCGGCATCATCTATGTTGTTACTAGATTTACCGGCAAGTGGATCGGATCCTACATCGGTGCAGCAATGACAAAGCAGCCGGATGTCATCAAAAAGAATCTTGGTTTCTCTCTGATGCCTCAGGCAGGCGTTGCCATTGGTATGGCAACATTGGCTCTTCAGCAGCTGCCTGGCTATGGTGCACAGGTACAGACAGTGATCCTTGCGGCAACGTTGATCTATGAATTGATTGGACCGATTGCGACAAAGTTTGCTCTGAACAGAGCTGGCGAGATCCACGCGGCATAATTCTGTTTGGTACAGTATGGCAAGGCTCTCTGCACATGGATGCAGAGAGTCTTTTGTATCAGAGTGAAGCCGGCGCAGCGCATGAATTGAACAGCCGTTTCGATTAATGTTATAATAAGCACATCAAAAGAGGGAAAACTATGGAACAATTAGAGTATAAGTTTGATACACAGCTTCTGATTGACGGTCATGATCTTGATGAGGATGTGATCAATGAGTATATTACAAGCCATTTTAAGGGAGACTGCCTGCTGGCTGTCGGTGATGATTCTTTGATCAAGATCCATTTTCACACCAATGAGCCATGGCTCATCTTAGAGTATGGACAGTCTATTGGCGATATCTATGATGTTGTTGTTGAAAATATGCAGAGACAGGAAGAAGGACTGAAGGGCTGAAGCTCTTCTTTTTTTATAAAAGAAAAGACGGCATTGACCGTCTCAGTATTCATGTTTCTGAAATACAGCATCCATGATCTCAGGATATTTTAATAAAGGAAAGTTCTGCTTGGAATAAGTATGCAGACCTTCATCTGCCAGATATCCATGGAGCCATATGCCCATGGAGACAGCATCTTCGACACTCGGCACAAAGGTCAGGATGCCTGCTAAGATCCCAGTCAGCAGATCGCCTGACCCAGCCTGCGCCAAAGCTTGATTTCCTGACTGATTGATATAGATCTTTCCGCTCGGGAAGGCAGCAATCGTATTCGGCCCCTTCAGAACAACAGTGACATGATTGTCGCGGGCGAACTGGACAGCACATTCGATCTTATGTTCCTGTACATAGGCAATAGACTGCTGGATCAGATCGGCAAATTCTCCCAGGTGCGGTGTCAGGATGATCGGGGCATGGCTGAAGTGAAGCACCCATGTATTATGGTCCAGCAAACGGATCGCTTCGGCATCTAGAATGATCGGGGCAGAACTGTTCTGCAGTATGCAGTCAAGGATATCATTTTTCTTTTCCATGCATGCACATCCGGAACCGAAAGCTATGGCTTTGGCATCCGCAATCAGAGGCTCAATTACCTGAAGTGCTGTGGCTGGCGAGAAGGGATGAAAAACAGGTGTGACATGCTGCGCAGCAACCACTGTATAGATCTCTTCCGGAAGTGCACAGCTGATATACGGTGCACCGACCGTCTTCGCCCCATACAGATTCAGCGATACAGCTCCGGCCATGCCGAAGCAGCCGCCGATGATCAAAGTCTTTCCATAGGTGCCTTTATAGTCAGATGTTCTCTTTTTGGGGAAAAGCGAAAAGAACCTATCCTCATCCATGGTCAGAAACCGGCTGCTGTCATTCTTTCCAAGGCCCAGATCCAAACAGATGCATTGTTCAAACATCTGATGTTCTTTTGCAAGCATGTGAAATGGCTTGAAGCAATCCAACGCAAGAGTGACAGATGAATGCAGCGCATGCGGATCGCAGTAGCCTGTATCTGCTTCACATCCGCTGTTGATATCAATTGCATAAACTGTTTTATTCTGATCGTTGATCAGATCAAACAGAGATGCTATTTCTCTTTTTAGATTTCCATGATAGCTGTATCCATAGACAGTATCAATGATCACATCCGCTTTTGCAATGGCCTGCCGTGCATTCTTACGGATAAGCGAAGGATCCAGCTTTTTTAGATTCCGCATTGCCTCAGCCGTCTTTGGCTGACCATCCGCAAGCACTGCTGACACCGTATGATCCTTGCTCAGCAGCCGTGCAATCACCAGTCCATCGCCGCCATTATTTCCGCATCCTGCCAAAACACAGATCCTGCTTTTCAGCGATATATTTTCTCTCAGATACTGGGCTGCAGCTCGGCCGGCTTTTTCCATCAATTTTAAAGCAGTGAAGCCAGAGGTTTTTTCACTCTGCCGCATGCCGTCAGCATCATTGATCTTCATGGTATTCTTCATCATAGTCATTCTAGCACTGCCGGCCTTTCTATGCTTCAAAAATAATGATTTTCTGTTTAGAAAGCATGCTATAATGAAGTTGCATAAGTATTCCAGAGGGAGGTATATGATATGCCAGTTAAGAAGACAGTAAAGGAAACTGCAGTGAAAAAAGCATCCGTCAGCAAGGCTGTAAAGAAAACTGCACCAAAGAAAGAAGCTGTGAAAAAAGCTCCTGTCAAGAAAGCTGCAAAGGCTCCTGCTAAGAAAGCAGCAGTCAAGAAAACTCCAGTGAAGAAAGCGGCGCCAGCCAATATGAAATCGGTTCAGGATTATATTGACATCATCAACTGGAAAAAGGGTGAAGCACATGCAATGGATTGGCTCTATATTGAGCTGAATGCAGGTGATCTGCTTCAAGAAGTTGAAGCAGGAAAGAACAACATCCGCAACGTATGCAATGCGATCCTTGAATGCATGCTTGAAGGCGATACCTTCATGAATGAACCTGCGGAAGCTGACAAAGTCAGCAGCAGTCTGACAGTCCGCTACTATTGCGACAACCTGTCAGAAACACGCAAAAAGTATTACACAAGATAAATACAAACAGGGCCTGCATGATTCAGGCTCTTTTTTATAGGCTGAGCATTGTCAGCTGAACAGACACCATGCATGCATAAACCAATTCCGCCAGGCCGGAGATCTGAGAGGCCGTAAAGCAGAGAAGGCATACAAAGAAGATCATACCGAAATAACAGGAACGGTATCCGGCATGTGTTCTCAGAATATTCAAATAGACAGCATTGAAGAAAAGAAAGGCACCATAAGCAAACAGAAGATGCAGAGCTGCTGAAAAGGAACCTTCAATATAGGGCGTGAACAGAGCACCTATTGTACAGATGGCAAACAGAGCAAGCAGGATGACGATCTGCTTCTTAGAAGAGGCCGGCAGGAGCTCTTTGCTAGCTATGATCCAAAGAAAGCGGAGGCACCAGGCAAGCATGCATGCTGCGGATAGCAGGATCCAGGTATGATATGCTGGAATGCCAAGCAGACCGGTGAAATTGTATTCCTGCAGACCTGCACTGCACAGAGCGAAGATAAGCAGGGAAGGGAAGACAAGAAAGCCGCAGAAACAGCGGATCCATTTTTCAAGTTGTAGGAATTTCGCGCACATATTAAGATTATAGAAGAAATTGAGGACAAAGCGATGATAAAAGTCGGATACCAGGGAAATCACGGAACATTCAGCGAGATTGCAGCATTGGAGTACTATAAGGACGAAGAGATCGAACCAATCGGCTATCCGAATTTTACCGCGATCCTGAAGGATACAGAAAATGGGATTCTGAACGATGCGGTGCTTCCGGTAGAGAATACAACGACCGGCATCATTGCACGCACTTATGATCTGTTCCAGAAGTATGATATTCATGCCATCGGTGAGATCAATGTGCCGATCCATGAAGATCTGATCGGACTTCCGGTGACTGACATTGATCAGATACGTCAGGTCTATTCTCATCCCGAAGCATTATCGCAATGCACTGCATTCTTTGAAGCACATCCGCAGATCCAGACGGTTCCATATCAGGATACGGCCAAGTCAGCTGAATATATCAAGCAGCAGAATGATCCATCCAAGGCTGCGTTAGGATCCTGGCGCGCAGCACAGTATTATCAGCTGGCGTCCTTAGCGGAATCCGTCCAGGATTCAGCCACAAATATGACAAGATTCCTGGTGATCAGCCATGAGGACTATGAAGTGAAAGATGCAGATAAGATCTCGATGATGCTGGTACTGCGCCATACGCCGGGCTCTCTGTATAATACATTGGGCATCATTTCCAAAAGAGGCATCAACATTCTGAAGCTGGAAAGCCGACCGATCCAAGGAAGAGTCTTTGAGTATCTGTTCTATATTGATATTACAGGAAATCTAGCGCAGAAAGATATTAAGGAAATGCTGAAGGAATTGGGACCGCGCTGTCTGGAAATGAAAGTCTTTGGAAATTACCGATCAGCAGTTCATTGAAAACTGTTACAGAAAAGCTGTTGCCAATCTTTCAAGGCTGAGATACAATAAAAACGGGTAAAAACAGATGAAAACACAGATGTTCTTCTTTTACTACTTTAGATAACAAGGCAGCTATAGATAACTGCCGTTTCGTATTTGCAAAGTAGTTATCTGAATGGAGAACAAACAAGCCATACGGATAGCCGTATGGTTTTTATTTTAGGAGGCTTATGAAAATAGTTGTACATACAAAAGAAACAGAATATGCTGTTGTGCTGGAAAGAGGTGCATTGGCAAAAGCATCGCAGCTGATCCATCTGTCAGGACAGGCTTTTATTGTTTCTGATGACGGCGTACCGGAAAAGTGGGTCCGTCAGCTGCAGGCACAGTTCCCGCAGGCGGCGGTCTATATCTTCCCTAATGGGGAAGCATCCAAGAACTTTGCGACTCTGCAGGAGATCCTGAAAGCTATGCAGAAAGCGCATCTCAGCCGGCAGGATACTTTGATTGCAATCGGCGGCGGCGTCGTCGGAGATATGGCAGGATTTGCCTCTGCTATCTATATGAGGGGCATTCGCTATATCAATATTCCAACAACCTCTCTGTCGCAGATCGATTCTTCGATCGGCGGCAAGACAGCGATTGATTTCAATGGAGTAAAGAATTCGGTCGGCGCTTTTTGGCCGCCGGATCTGGTCTTAGCAGATCCTGATACGCTTGCCACGCTGCCGCCAAGACAGCTGCACAATGGTCTTGCGGAAGCAGTTAAAGAAGGCTTGATCTGCGATGCAGGTCTGTTTGCTGTATTTGAAAAAGAAAAGCCGGAAGATCACTTAGAAGAGATCATTGCCCGCTGTCTGAAGATCAAGAAAGAAATCGTAGAAAAAGACGAAAAAGAGAACGGAGAAAGAAAACTGCTGAATTTCGGTCATACGTTCGGCCATGCCTATGAAGCTTACTTCGGCATGGATGGCTATCTGCATGGTGAATGTGTCGGCCTGGGCATGATGACCGTACTGAACGATCCAGAGCTCAAGGAACGTCTGCGGAAGGTGCTTCAGAAACTGCAGCTGCCGACGGCATGCCAATGCGACCCAAAAAAGATCTACCAGCTGATGCTGCTGGATAAAAAGGCAGATCATGATCACATCTCTATGGTCCAGGTCGACACGATCGGGCGGGGATATTTAGCTGATTGGAGCTTAGCACAGGTGAAAGAGAGGCTGGGAATATGAAAAATACATTTGGCAGGCATATTTCACTGACCTTGTTTGGTGAATCTCATGGAACAGCGATCGGTGCTGTTATTGATGGGATGCCAAGCGGTGTCATGATCGATTATGAATTGATCGCAGATATGATGGATCAAAGAAGAGCTGCCGGTTCGATCTCAACGGCAAGAAGAGAAGATGATCTGCCGGAATTCCTGTCTGGTATTAAGGATGGATACAGTGAAGGTACACCGATCGCCTTTCTCATCCGCAATGGCAATGTACAGGCAAAGGACTATGAGCAGCTGAAGGATACAGCCCGTCCTGGACATGCAGATTATACGGGGCATATCAAATATCAGGGCTATGAAGATGCCAGCGGCGGCGGACATTTTTCCGGCCGGCTGACAGCTCCGTTAGTTGCCGCAGGAGCTATATGCATGCATATGCTCAATACGAAAGGTATCGAGATCGGTACGCATATTGCAAAGCTGAAGGATATCGAAGATATTCCCTTTGATGAAGAGAATTTGAAAAGAGATATAGAACTTCTCCATCAGAGAAAATTTGGTGTATTGGATCCGCAGAAGTCTGAAGCAATGATCGCATCCATTATGGCCTGCCGTGAACAGCAGGATTCCATCGGCGGTATTCTTGATACCGCAGTGATCGGTCTCGAGGCTGGCATTGGGGAACCGGAGTTTGATTCCATCGAATCGCAGCTGAGCCATGCGATGTTTTCAATCCCTGCAGTAAAGGGAATTGAATTCGGTGAAGGCTTCCATTTCGCAGATATGTATGGATCCCAGGCAAACGATGCGTTTGCCATTGATCACGGAAAGATCATTACAAAAACAAATCACAATGGCGGGATCAACGGCGGTATCTCCAATGGCATGCCGATCCGTTTCCGCACAGCGGTCAAGCCGACCCCATCCATTGCGCAGATGCAGGATACGGTCGATTTTGCGGCAATGAAAGAAAAGAAACTGACCATTGCCGGCCGCCATGATCCGGCTGTCATTCATCGGGCCAGAGTCGTCGTCGATGCGATGACGGCATTTGTACTGACAGATCTTCTACTGGAACGGCATGGCACTCTGTACTTTGGAGATGAAAGATGAAGCTCGGACTGATCGGCCATCCTTTAGGCCATTCCTGGTCGCCTGAGATTCATGCTTTCATGATCCATGAAGCATATCAGAAATGGGATCTGAAGGAAGAAGAATTTGTTTCCTTCATGCAGAAAAGGGATTTTGACGGCATCAATGTAACAATACCTTATAAAGAAAAAATCATCCCATATCTGGACGAACTGGATCCTTCGGCGAAAGCAGTTGGGGCAGTCAACTGCATTGTCAATCAGAATGGAAGACTGAAGGGATACAATACAGATGCCCTTGGCTTTGCTCAGATGCTTGCGGCAGATCATTTTGAAGTCAAAGGAAAGAGAACAGCACTGCTGGGGACAGGCGGGGCATCCAAAGCAGCGGAATATGCACTTCAGCAAATGGGAGCACGTGTCCAGAAGGTATCACGCAGACAGAAGCCTGGCTGCATTGATTATGAACAGCTGTATCAGAAAGAAAAAGAGTTTCAATGCATTGTCAATGCAACACCGGTCGGTATGTCACCGCATATGGATGAATGTCCGATCGATCTGACAGCCTTCACAAAATTGGAAACTGTTATTGATATCGTTGCCAATCCGCTGCGGACAAAACTGATGTTCACGGCAAAGATGATGGGGATCCCCTATATCGGCGGGTTTGAGATGCTGGTCAGGCAGGCCTTTGCAGCGGATGAACTGTTTACGGAAAAGAACCTTGATCCTTCTCTGGTCCAAGCATGCATGAATGCACTCTTTCAGAAGAAGAGAAATCTTGTGCTGATTGGCATGCCAACAAGCGGCAAGTCAACTTTGGCAGGGATTCTGTCGCAGATGACGCATCGCAGAGTGATCGAAATGGATGATGAGATCGTCCAGAAGATCGGTATGCCGATCAAAGATTATTTTGCTTTAAAGGGAGAGCCTGAGTTTCGCAGGATCGAACAGAGCACAGCAGAAGATCTGCAGAATGAACAGGGATGCATTATCTCCTGCGGCGGCGGTATTGTTGTCAGTCAGGCAGCCATGCAAATGCTCAGTGCCAATGGCTTGATCGTTTGGATCCAAAGAGATCTGGATCATTTGTTTGCCAGTGACAGCAGACCGCTGACGGGGGATGAAGAATATATGAAGACGCTGTATCAGAAGAGAGAGCCTCTGTATCAGAAATACAGCGATGTGACTGTGAAGAACAATACCAGCTTAGAAGAGGCTGCGCATCAGATACTTAGAGCAGCAGGAGAGGAAGAGATATGATCGTAACATTAAAGAAAACTGCACCGCAGGAAGAAATTGATAAGCTCCATCATGCTTTTGAAAAACGCGGACTGGAAGTCCACGAGATCGAAGGCGATGATTTCAATGTATGGGGATTGGTCGGAGATACAGCTTCCCTTGATGAACGTGATGTTTTAGCCAATGAATGGGTCGCCAATGTACAGCGTGTATCCGCACCGTATAAACTGGCAAACAGAATGTTCCATCCTGATGATACGATCGTTGATGTCGGCGGTATTAAGATCGGCGGACAGGAGCCGATCGTTATTATGGGCGGCCCTTGTTCCGTTGAAGGAAAGGAACAGGTCGTACGCATTGCTAAAGAAGTGAAGCAGGCAGGCGGCCAGATCCTGCGCGGCGGTGCGTATAAGCCTAGGACAAGTCCATATTCGTTCCAAGGACTTGGATATGAAGGTATTCTGGACATGGCTGAAGCGAGAAAAGAGACTGGTATGCCGATCGTTTCAGAATTAATGAGTGCAGATAAGATCGATGAATTTGTTGAAAATGTTGATCTGGTGCAGATTGGGGCACGCAATATGCAGAATTTTGATCTGCTGAAAGCAGTAGGACATATTCAGAAACCGATCCTTTTAAAAAGAGGTATGAGCGCATCTATTGAAGATTGGATCATGAGCGCAGAATATATCCTGGCCAATGGAAATCCAAACGTTATTTTCTGTGAAAGAGGGATCCGTACTTTTGAAAGATATACCAGAAATACGATGGATCTTGCGGTCGTCCCTATCATTAAGGAACGCACGCATCTGCCGATCGTGATCGATCCTTCGCACAGCACCGGCGATTGGAAATATGTGGAAGCAGAATCCTTGGCAGCGATTGCGGCGGGATGCGACGGTCTGATCATTGAAGTCCATGACTGTCCAGATCAGGCATGGTCGGATGGTGCACAGTCACTGAAACCGGAGAGATTTGCTTCTTTGATCAAGAAAGCAAGAAGAGTAGCACAGGCAGTTGATCGAGATATCCAATGAAGAAGGTCATTGTCCCCAGCAGGATCCATGATGCGGAGATCGTCCTTCCTTCCAGCAAATCGCTGTCGCATCGTGCCCTGATCTGCGCGGCTTTGGCGGATGGCATGTCGGTCATTCATTCTCTGAGCGAGAGCGAGGATATCCAGGCAACGATCTCTCTTCTGCAGCATGCTGGGGCATGCTTTGAACAGAAGGGAAAAGATCTGATCGTTCATGGTATTTCAAAGATGAATTATGATGGATCGCTTTTAGACTGCGGTGAATCAGGCAGTACGCTGCGGTTCCTGATCCCTTTGTTTTCATTGCTTGATCAGCCAGCGGTCTTCTCAGGTCATGGCAGACTGATGGCCAGACCCCAGAATGTATATGCTGATCTATATCGCGAACAAGGCATCGTTTTTGAACAGAAGTCCGATTGGATCATGGTCAGAGGCCCGCTGAGCAGCGGTACCTATCAGATCCGCGGAGATGTATCGTCACAGTTCATCAGCGGTCTCCTGTTTGCTCTGCCTTTGCTTGCTGACGACAGCGATCTAGAGATCCTGCCGCCGTTTGAATCTGCTTCCTATGTCGGTCTGACCATCCAGGCTCTGCAGCGTTCCGGCATCAGGATCGATCAGACAGATCTGCATTTCCATATTCCTGGGAAGCAGAAATATCAGCCGATCGACTGCACTGTCGAGGGTGATGATTCACAGTTGGCTTTCTTTGCAGAAGCAGCTTTGATCCAGCATGTCCCATTGGATCTGCTGAATCTGGATCATGCATCCAAACAAGGAGATCATGTGATCATTAGGATTGCTGAAAGCATGGGCGGTACGGTCAAAGAGATTCCTGGCGGCTATCGTATTTCCGGTCAGATAGGAAGAACTGCCGGAAAGATCGATCTTGCCGACTGTCCAGATCTTGGACCGGCATTATTTGCGATGGCCAGTCAATGCCATGGCAGGACGGTATTCATGCATTGTGCAAGACTGCGCATGAAAGAGAGCGACCGTATTGCATGCATGGAAGAAGAAATGAAAAAGCTTGGCTGCGATATCTCTTCTGATGCGGACACAGTCACCGTCTTAGGCCAGACGAAAGTAACGGGCAGCTGCACGGTACAGGGTCATCAGGATCATCGCATTGTGATGGCATTGGCTGTCTTGGCATCCATTGCAGATGGACCAGTGACCATTGAAGGAGCGGAGGCAGTCAGAAAAAGCTATCCAGATTTCTTTGCAGATCTGGCAGAGACAGGGGTGATCATACATGATTGAACCAGATACAAAATTTGCCATTGTAGGCTTAGGTGTCCTGGGCGGAAGCTATGTTCAGGCCCTGTCAAAAAAAGGATACTGCTGCATCGGTATAGACATTGATGAAGAAGCAATTCAGTATGCAATGAAGAATCATTGGATCGCTGAAGGCGGCACGGACAGTTCTCTTATTCAAAAAGCAGATATCGTTATTTCATGCCTCTATCCTCATGTGTTTGTACAGTGGGTGAAAGAGAATCAGAAATACTTTAAAACAGGAGCACTGCTGAGCGATGTGACTGGCATCAAGCGTGAGATCATCCGTGATATCAATGCGGAATTAAGAGAAGATGTGGAATTTATTGCCTGTCACCCGATGGCCGGCAGGGAGTTCAAAGGGATCCAATATGCAGATGCAGCACGTTTTGCCAATGCCAATTTCATTATTGTACCAACCGCAGAAAATACCCCAGAAGCAATTGCTTCAGCGCATCAGCTGGCCGAGATCCTGGGCTTTACAAAGATCGCGCAGCTGACGGCGGAAGAACATGATCGTATGATCGGTTTCCTTTCTCAATTGACGCATGTCATTGCTGTGTCCTTAATGAATGTCAGTGATAATACGCACTTGGTGGATTATACCGGTGACAGTTTCCGCGATCTGACGAGGATTGCTAAGATCAATGAAGATATGTGGCCCGAATTGTTTGAACTGAACAAGGACAATCTGATCCGGGAGATCAATGAATTCTCACAGGAACTTCTGCGTTTCCGCGATCTCTTGGCGGAGAATGATACAGAAGGCATGAAAGAAAAAATGATCCAATCGACGGAAAGAAGAAAGAAGTTTGATAAATCATGACAAAGATAATGATCATCAATGGCCCGAATCTGAATATGGTAGGGATCCGGGAACCGGGCATCTATGGAACAATGAGCTACGCAGATATGATAGCTATGATCCAGAAGGAACTGGCCAAGCGCAGCACAGAAGCGGATTGCCGACAGTCCAATCATGAGGGAGATCTTGTTGATTGGATCCAGGAGGCATATTTTAAAAAATATGATGGTGTGGTGATCAATCCCGGTGCCTATACACATACCAGTATTGCTTTGGCGGATGCCGTCAAAGCAGTTGCACCGCTGCCAGTCGTAGAGGTCCATATCAGCGATATCAGCACAAGAGAAAAATTCCGGCATATCTCCTATGAAGCACCGTACTGTCTGGCACAGATCAAAGGAGAAGGCGTACAGGGGTATATCCATGCGGCAGATGAGATCTTAAAAGCACTTAAGAAGCAGTGAACTGCAATGTTCACTGTTTTTCATGGCTGATGTGATATAATCGAGGGCATGAAAAAGAAGGAAATATGGATCATTGTGATCATTGCTGCTGCTGCGGCAGCTGCCATCCTGATCATGAATATGGTCAAAGCACAGAATAAAGCAAAAACAGATGAACAGGCTTCAGACGGAACAGTCTCTGGCATGCCGACGGAACAGGCAAAGGGACAGTGGGTCGCTGCTATTCATGGCAATGAAGCAGAACTTTGGTTCGATTCCGGGGTTGATGATATGTACACACTGACCGGCGATTACGGCCAGATGACGATCACGGTCAAGGATAATAAATGGTGCGTGTCCAAAGTAGACTGCCCGAATCACAACTGCGAACAGATGGGATGGGATGATGGCACGAACATGGTTCCGATCACCTGTATTCCGAATAACATCATTATATGCACATATGATGTTGCTTTGAATTATCTCGGGAGCAATTCATGAGCATGAATCAGACAAGACATTTTACCTATCTTGCCCTTTTAAGCGCGATGGCAATCACGCTGAATCTTTTAGAGACCGCCATGATCCCGCCGCTCTTCGGCGTCTTTCGCATCGGTCTTGCCAATATCATTGCCTTGGTGACCCTGAAGATCTTAGGTGTAAAAGAAATGATCATTGTCAATATCATGCGTGTCATGATAGGCAATCTTCTTTCCGGCCGCATCTTCGGCTCTGCCTTCTGGATCAGTTTTGGCGGTGTGCTGATCTCCACTTTGATCCTGATCCTGATGAATAAACTGCATTCTTCCCTGATGTTCACTTCGGTCATGAGCGCTATCGGTCACAGTACCGGTCAGGTGATCATCGTTATGCTATTCTATATGCAGCCATTGATTGCGGCAATTCTTCCCTATTTTCTGGCATTGTCAATTCCGACAGGCTTAGCAACGGGCTTTATTGCCAAGATAACTACGGAAAGAGTCAAGCCGTTAAAAAAAGCAGAATAGAAGTATTCTCACTTTTGATGTATGAGCAGCTGATCATGGCACCTGATGATACAATTCATAAAGATGTTTAAGATTTCAGATAGAATTGGGGCTTGAATATGTCTGAGGCAAATCTTCTTATTGAATTATACTGTCTGCTGATTACGATCACATTGCAGATATGCAATGTGATTGCCAACCGGCATGCAGAATACAGTCTGAAGAACCATCTCCTGGGAGTGATGGGTTTTCTAAATGCGATTATCATTATTTCGTATATTGCTTATATTCTGGTGGATGGCAAGCCGGAATATTCATTGTGGAACAATATCTTTGTCGGCGTATGCTATGCAGGCGGTGCTGTCCTGAGCGAGCTCTTTGGTGAATATTCTTTTGCCATTTTACAGAAAAACAATAAACAAAAGATAGGGCTGCGGACGGCTATCCGCGTGATCTGCACAGCTGCGGTATGTCTTGATTTTCTGTCCATTTTCAATGGTTCCTATTTCAGCACAATGAATGGTTTTCATGTCAGAGGTCCCTATTATGTGTTCAATCAGATATTCATGCTCTGCATTATCCTGATTGTGATCATCTATATTGCAATTGAAAGCAAAGAGATGGAAAATAATGTGATTGCTTTGATCATGTATGGCTTTTTCCCAGCTGTTTCTACGATTCTGCAGATCTTTGTCAAGGATTATGTCCTGCTGTATCCTGCTATTACGCTGTCATTATTGATCATCTATGTTGTTTCCTACCTTGAACAGAGCGACGAACTGCATCAGAAGAATGATGAACTCCAGAAAGCCATGGCAGAAACAGAACTGGCAAAGAAAGCAGCTGAGAAAGCCAATGCATCAAAGTCCGATTTTCTTTCTTCCATGTCGCATGATATACGGACACCGCTCAATGCAATCGTCGGTATGACAGATATTGCAATGGAAAAAATAGACGATCGGAAACAGGCATTGCAGAATCTGAATGTGGTAAAGACTTCATCAAAGCATCTGCTTTCTTTAGTCAATGATGTGCTTGATCTATCGATGATCGAAAGCGGAAAAATGAGCATCAGTGAAACGGAATTTATTCTGCCGGATCTCCTGTCAGAGACAATGCGCATTATCTGGCCATTGGCAAGTGCTAAGAAGCAGGAACTTTCTTTGCAGACGGAAGGGATCCAGGACGAATTCTATCTTGGCGATATGCCGCGGATGCATCAGATCTTGGTAAATATTCTCAGCAATGCGGTCAAGTATACGCCTTCAGAAGGAAAGATTATTTTAAAAGTAGAAGAAAAAAGAGCTGCGGATGGCCATACTGCTCTTTTGACGATGTCCTGTACGGATACGGGCATCGGTATTGATAAAGATCTTCAGAATAAGATATTTGAACCATTTGTCAGAGAAGTCAAGACAACGGTCAATCCCGTGGAAGGGACTGGCCTTGGTCTTACCATTGTGCGTGATATTGTAAGTGCGATGCATGGGACTGTCAAAGTGATCTCTGAAAAGGGAATGGGCTCAACTTTTATCGTATCGCTTCCGCTTAGCATCGCAGATGAAGCGTCTATGCTGGAAAAATTTGATGATGTAAAGGAAATGTCCTTGCTGATGGTGTGCGATAGACCGATGGATCGTTCGATCATCTGTATGCCGCATACGGACGATGCATATCCTTATGATATCTGCAGCAGTGAGGATATTCTGTCCTCTCAGCTGGGCGCAGAGAAACAGTATGATGTCATTCTTTGCAGAGCGCTGGCAAAGCAGACCGAAACGATCCAAGCACTCAGAAAGCGGTATCCTGCCTCTTCCTTGATCTTTAATTGCCAAGACAGCGATATCAATGAAGAAAAAAATATTTGGATGCAGGGGCAGATATGGTGATGTATGGACCGATCTTCCGCACTTCTCTGTATGAGGAATTTGAAACACTGATCATAAAGAAAAAAATCGGGTCAAATCAAGATGAATATCTGAAAGGCAAAAATGTCCTGATTGCCGAAGATCAGGCGATAAATTCTATGATCGTTGAACATATGATGAAGAATGCCGGTGCTTCTGTCTGGAGAGCAGAGAATGGCATGGAAGCAGTTGATCAGTTCCTTGGCTCGTCTGTTGGACAGTTCGATCTTATAATGATGGATATTATGATGCCGGTCATGGATGGCTATGCTGCCGCAGCCAAGATCAGGAGCTCTCGGCGTTCAGATGCCAAGACAATTCCGGTGATTGCGATGACGGCCAATGCTTTTGAAGAAGATATTCAAAGATCAAAGAGCTATGGCATGAATGCCCATCTCAGCAAGCCGCTTGATCCGCCGGTGGTAAAAGAAACAATCCTGCATTTGATAAGTCACTGAAAAGAAAACATAAAAAAACCGCATCTAGTGCGGTATTAGAGGCAGGGGTAGAGAGAATCGAACTCCCATCAGCGGTTTTGGAGACCGATGTACTACCATTGTACGATACCCCTAAGAAAAAAGTGACGAGTACGGGATTCGGACCCGTGAATGCCGCCGTGAAAGGGCGGTGTGTTAAGCCACTTCACCAACTCGCCATGTCGTGCTCAAGTATATTATCACGTACCCATCTCAAACGCAACAAAAATGTGCATATTCTGATGGATAAAATTTGATCGATCTCTGCACCAATCTGATCTGTTCAGATTTTTAGAGCTTTGTACTTTTTTGCAAAATAGAGATGTGCCAACTATAATAGGACAGTCGCATGTACCAATAGTACAGAGATAGATTCTCGAGACAGAAAAGTTTCAGGAGAAAATAAAGATCATCCATCAGATGATCGATGAAAGGATATTGAATATATAGATGAAACAGAATGAAAAAGAGGAGTCCGTTGCTCGCATGTTTTTACATACACCTACGGTCAATGGAAAAAGCAATGTATATTCGGATGGAAAGACCGAAGTGCTTGCAGGAACAGTCATGAAAGCATATGGCGGAAAAGAAGCTTCAAAGATGAGAGCTGTATATACGCATCTGAAAGAAGAAGGTGTTCTTGAGGAAACAGAAAATGGCAGAGCCAGCTTTGCAAAGAACTATACGTTCCGTGATCTGAATGAGGCAGCCAGTTTCCTATTGCACCGCGGGGGAGACAATACAGCCGCTTGGCATAAGACAGAAGCTAAGAAAACACAGAGAAAGAAGCCGGCCAAAAAAGCATCTGCATCCGAAGAAAATGCATCGGTCAGTAAAAAGAAGCATCCAGTGAAGAAGCCGGTCGCTGTGAAATCTACTAAGGGAACCAAAAAGCAGATCAATAAAAAACAGACTGATAAAAAACAGCCTGCTTCTCACAGCAATACGAAGACGAGCCCTTACAGCAAGGGGAAATCATCCAAGCGCCGGGACCCAAGAAATCCGCGCGGCATCCGTCCGCAGGGAAATGAAGCAGTCAAAGAGGGCGAAAAAGTGGCTGCTGCAGCGTATGTCCGCTTTGCCGGCATGGGGCAGAGCATCAAGACAAATCCTAAGCAGAAGCCAAGACATTAGTCTCTTAATGCATACCATTGAATATATGTTTTAAAAGCAGAAGGAATCGCTAAAGAGGCGAGTTCCTTTTTGTCTGCCGAGACACAGCCTGCGATATTTAAGTGTTCGATCTCTTCGACCTGTATCTCATATGCATGCATATGCCATTCAAGATGGGTAAAGATATGCTTCGCATCCGGCAGGTGAGAGATCCGCAATGGAACAGCTCCGATCTTTTCCGTATATTTCAGTGCCTCTTTTTCACTTATGAACTGGTCGATACCGATAAATTCATAGAGACCTGCAAGCAGTCCTGTCTCATCTCTTTTATGGAGCAGAAAAGAATCGCCATCTCTTAGAATCAGCAGGGTCCTGTGAATGATCTTTCTTTCCTTGAGCTTAGAACGGTAGGGAATGCTCTCCCAGAGCTTTTCTTTCTGTGTTCTGCAAGTATTCTGCAAAGGGCATTCACAGCAATGCGGCACACCATTTGGCATGCATACAGTCTCCCCAATCTCCATCAGTCCCTGATTGAAAGAGGCAAAGAACCCAGAGGGGTGTATCTTCTGATAGAGATCATTGATCGTATCCAGAAGTTCTTTTCTGACAGCATCGCTGCGAACATCTTCTTTTACGGCAAACAGTCTTGCCAGAACCCGCAGTACATTGCCATCAACCGCAGGAACAGCCTGATCAAATGCGATTGAACTGATGGCACCGGCGGTATAGGGACCGATGCCTGGCAGTTTCAGCAGCTCATTGAAGCTGATTGGCAGCTGGCTGTGATATTTTTGTACAAGGATCAGCGCACATTTTTTCAGATTCCGTGCTCTGGAGTAATAGCCCAAACCTTCCCATAGCCGCATCAGATGATCATCTTCACACTCTGCTAAAGCAGATATTGAAGGAAGCTCTTGCATAAAAGAAAGATACTTCGGCCTGACAGCTTCGATCCTTGTCTGCTGCAGCATGATCTCGCTGATCCAAACGTGATAGGGATTCCCTGTATCGCGCCAAGGAAGACTGCGTTTATTTGCTGTATACCAGAGAACAATATCCTCTGCTGTTTTTTCTTTCATCGCTGTCATGAAATTATTATACGTTGGAATAGGAAAATCTTCATGTTTTGGGTATAATAGTACTGCGCAGGTGTAATTCAATGGTCGAATGTCAGCTTCCCAAGCTGAATACGCGGGTTCGATTCCCGTCGCCTGCTCTTAATGACAAAAAGTCGGTTAAAAGCGGTTTTTTTTGGGTCTGTACTAATTTCTGTGTAAGATGGTGATCAGTAAATCTGCTTTCTTCTGCTGGCATCCATCAGTCTTAGGAAGAAGTATTCATCATCCGGATATCCATATCCCTTGCGACGTTCT